>JAKQWJ010000349.1 GCA_029562045.1 Spirochaetota bacterium
CGGCTATCCGGGAGGGGCTGTTTGCCTTGATGAGGCCGGTGATGACATCGATGGAGGGCCTCTGGGTGGGCAGAACCAGATGAATGCCCACCGCACGGCTCATGGCCGCCAGCCGGGCCAGTGTCGTCTCCAGCTCCTTGCCGGTGGTGGCCATGAGGTCGGCGAACTCGTCCACCACGATGACCAGGTACGGCATGGGAGTGGTGGCGATGGCCTTGGCCCTGATTTTCCGGTTGTAGGAGCGGATGTCCCGGACCCCCAGGCCGTCCAGAAGCGAATAGCGCCGCTCCATCTCGTAGATGGCGTACTGCAGGGCCTGAAAGGCCCGTTTCGGCTCGGTGACCACCGGGGTCAGAAGATGGGGGACGTCGTTGTAAAACTTCAGCTCCACGATCTTCGGGTCGATGAGGAGGAGCTTCACCTCCTCCGGGGAGCGCCGGTACAGGATGGAGCAGATGATGGAGTTGACGCAGACGGATTTCCCCGACCCGGTGGCCCCGGCGATGAGGAGATGGGGGGTGTTCACCAGATCGATGATCTGGGCCTCCCCGGCGATGTCCTTCCCCAGGGCCAGGGGGATCTCCATTTTGGCGGTGGTGAATTTTTCCGATTCGATCATTTCGGCGAAGGAGACGATGGCCCGGTGCTTGTTGGGGATTTCGATCCCCACCGCGTGTTTCCCCGGTATGGGGGCGACGATCCGCACGCTGGACGCAGCCAGGCGCAGGGCGATGTTGTCCGACAGGTTGACGATCTTCGACAGCTTGACCCCCGGGGAGGGAAGGATCTCGAACATGGTGATCACCGGGCCCTTGCGGATGCCCACCACCTCCGCCTGGATCTTGAACTCCTCCAGGGTGGAGCGCAGGACGTCGCCGGCCCGCCGGGTTTCATCGTCGATTTCCCAGTAGCGTCCGTCGGCGTAGACCGACAGGAGCCCCTCCACGGGGACGGCGTATTTTCCGCTCCGGCGTCCGCCGGGAGCGGGGTGCGCCGGAGGGGCGGGAACGGGCGGCGGGCCGGCGGCCTCGGGAACGGGCTCCCCTTCTTCCGGGTCGGCGTCTTCGAAGAGCTCCTCCAGTGATTCCGTCTCCTCTCCCTCCTCCGGCCCTCCGGCCTCGGGCGGGGGCTCCGGTGATGGTTCCAGGCCGTCCGCGTCCGTCGTTTCTCCGCCGGCCCCGCCGAATGGAGAAGCCGCCGGATCTTCCGCCGGTTCGTGCTTCGGGGGAGAGGGTTTCCGGGGGTGGTCCCCCAGAACCGGGATGTCCTCCTCATCTTCGTCCGGGGGTCCGGGAAAGGGCGGAGTTTCCCGGGGAGCCTCCGCGCCGGACCGGGCGACGGAAGACAGGGCTCCGGGCCGGGCGGCGAGGCGGGAATCCCGGGGAAAGAGGGGAAGGAAATCCCGGGTCTTTTCCGGTGGGGTCCCGGAGTCCTTCGTTTCATCCCGGAGCCGGCGGCCGTATCGGGAGAGGCGGGAGAAAAGGCCCGGAACCAGGACGAGTTCCAGGGCGACGAACAGGGAGGCCAGCAGGGCCCCTCCGGTGGGGGTGAAGGAGGAGGCGAAGAAGGAGGTGGCCGGTGAGTCGTCGACGTGGTAACCCAGGAACAGGCGCAGGGCCAGCCCCAGGGTGAAGAAAGGCAGGATCAGATAGTTCAGCAGGATCAGGAGCTCCAGCCGGAAGGGCTTCATCAGAAGCAGGAGTCCGCAGCTGATGAAATACAGGGGGGCGAAGAAGGCGGCATAGTGAAAGCTCCGGAAAAGAAAATCCGGTATGAAGGCGGCGAAACCGGAGGATCCTCCCGGGGGCGGCGGAAGGTGAAAGACGAGCAGAAAAGCCAGGAGGAGTCCGAAAATGACGAGTCCCGTCGCGATGGGGACCGATGCACCAGACGCTTTCAAATGGGATGTCCTTTCCTTTCTATAATCGGCGGAAATCACAGGAAAAACAGCCCCCCGATGCCCAGGGGAACCAGATACAGGGCGAACCAGCCCAGCCGTCCCCTGCGGACCAGACCCAGGAGGAGCCGAAGGGCGAGGAATCCGGCGATGAAAGCCGCGGCAAAGCCCGCCGCCAGGGGCCCCGGGGACACCGCCGCCGTCAGTTCCCCCAGCTTCCGGGATTCCAGAATCAGGGCCCCCAGAACTGCGGGGATGGAAAGAAGAAAGGAGAACTCCCCCGCTTCCCTCCGGTCCATCCCCGTCAGCAGCGCCGCGGAAATGGTGGCCCCGGAGCGGGATATCCCCGGCAGGACCCCGATCCCCTGGGCCACCCCCACCACGATCGCTTCCTTCACACCGGGACCGGGCGCCTCTCCGCGGCTTTCCCCCCGGGGACT
>JAKQWJ010000008.1 GCA_029562045.1 Spirochaetota bacterium
GTCACCGCCGCGGGCTTCGTTCTGGCCCTGGGTATCCATCGAAGCTTTCGGATTGACAGTGTCCCCGGCGCCCGGTAGCATGACAGGCGCATGAACCGGATTCAATACCCCTTCGCCGCCCTGGTGGGCCAGGAACTTATGAAGACCGCCCTGATTCTGAATGCCGTGGACCCCTCCATCGGCGGGGTCCTCATCCGGGGGCAGAAGGGAACCGGGAAAACCTCTGCGGTGCGCGCCCTCCGGGACCTCCTGCCGCCCATCCGGGTGGTGAGGGGATGCCCCCGGCGCTGCGACCCCGACGAGCCGGATACGCTCTGTTCGGACTGCGCCGCCGTGCTCGCCCGGGGAGGGACTCCGGAGACGGAGGAAATTCCCACCCCCCTGGTGGACCTTCCCCTCAACGCCACCGAAGACCGCCTGGTGGGCTCACTCCAGGTGGAGGAGACCCTGAGGACCGGGGAGCGGCGATTCGAACCGGGGCTCCTGGCCGCCGCCCACCGGGGCATCCTGTACATCGACGAGGTCAACCTGCTGGAGGACCATCTGGTGGACCTCCTGCTGGACGCGGCGGCCACGGGGGTCAATGTGGTGGAACGGGAGGGGATATCCCTCTCCCATCCGGCTTCGTTCATGCTGGTGGGGACCATGAACCCCGAGGAGGGCGAGCTTCGCCCCCAGTTTCTGGACCGTTTCGGCCTCTGCGTCACCGTTTCGGGTCTGGCCGGCGTGGAGGAGAGGCTGGAGATCCTGCGACGGAGGACGGCCTTCGAAAGGGACCCCGAAGCCTTCTCCGCCCTCTGGGAGGGGGAGAACCGGGCGCTGGCGCGGCAGATCCTTCGGGGGAGGAAGGGCCTCTCCCGGGTGGAGCGGCCGGAGGAGGTCTTCCTGCTGGCGGCGAGAACCGCGGCGGACGCAGGGGCGGCGGGGCATCGGGGGGAGATCGGAATGCTGAAGGCCGCCTCCGCACTGGCAGCCTTCACCGAATCCCGCCGGGTTCTGCCCTTTCACATGGGTGAAGCGGCGCGGCTGGTCCTGCCCCACCGGATGAATCACCTCCCGGACATGGACCAGGCCCAGGGGCGGATCGATGCGGTCTTCAGGGAGGTGTCGACGGGCGGCGGGCGGGACCCGGCCCTGGCCGACCTGGACGAGGGAGCGTCGGCGTTTCCCGGCGGGCAGGTCCCGGAGGAATACACCGAGGAGTACGGCCTGGACACCACCGCCATGGAAGAGATGCAGGTCCCCGGAGCCATGGCTGCGGGGAGCATCCTCTTCACCTTTCTTAAAAAAAAACTCCTCACCATGAAAGCCCCCCCGACGAGGTGATCTTCGACGGCGCCCTGGACCTGGCGGAAGAGCGCCGCCGGTCCGCCGGGAGGGGCCGCTTCAGCGCCAGAGAAAGGGTTGCCGGACGGGGACGGCACATCCGGGCGGCCCGGCCGGCTCCGGGGGAGAAGGGGTTCGAGGTGGCGGTGGACGCCACCCTCCGGGCGGCGGCTCTTCGGCGGTCCGCCGGGGGGGGCGGCGGTGAGGCTGCCGGGAGCGCCGATGGAAGCGTCCGCGGCGGGGCGGTGGGTCCCTTACTGCCCGGGGATCTCCGGAAGAAGGTCCGGGTGGGCCGGGGAAACCGCCTCGTCCTGTTCCTGGTGGACGCCTCCGATTCCATGGCCGGGCAGGCAGGGCTCTCCGCCGCCAAGGGGGCGGCGCTGGCTCTTCTGTCCGCCGCCTACCTCCGCAGGGATAGGGTGGGGCTCATAGCCTTCCGGGGCGAAAAGGCCCGGGTTTTGCTACAGCCCACCTCCAGCGTCCGGCGGGGGGAGAAGATGCTGCGCCTCCTGACGGCGGGGGGGGCCACGCCGCTGGCTTCCGGGCTTCTGGAGGCCTGGAAAACCCTCCGCGCCGACCGCCTGAAGCACCCATCGGTCCGGACCAGCCTGGTGATACTGTCCGACGGGGAGGCCAATGTTCCCCTCTCTCCGGGGGGCGACAAGGCCCGGGAGATCCGGGACCTGGCGGGAATGATCCGACGGGAGAAGATCCGGGTGATCTTCGTGGACACCAATCCGCCGGAGCGGGAACGGCCGGAGCCCAGGGAATACGCGGCCTGTCTGGACGCCCAGTATCGGAGGATCGCCCGTCTCCGGTCCCGGGACCTTCTGGAAATTGTCGATAAAGAGGATTGAGGCCATGACGAAGCATGTCAAAACCAACGCGGTCCGGCTTCTGGAAGCCGCAGGGGTCCCACACGAGACGCTGACCTACGAGACCGGGGACGGAGGGATCGACGCCGTCGCCGTGGCGGGGAAGCTGGGCCGACCGCCGGGGGACTTGTTTAAAACCCTGGTGGCCCGGGCGGGACGGAACGTCTACGTGTTCTGCGTCCCCGGGGACCGGGAGCTGGACCTGAAAAAGGCCGCCCGGGCGGCGGGGGAGAAGAAAATCGAACTGGTGGCGGTGAAGGAGCTTCCGGCGCTGACGGGCTATGTCCGGGGGGCCTGCTCGCCCCTGGGGATGAAGAAGAGCTACCCCCTCTTCATCGACGCCGCCGCGGAGAGCCGGGAGGAGATCGTCATCTCCGGCGGAGCCCTGGGCCTTCAGATCAGCCTTGCTCCGGCGGACCTTTTTCGGGTGGCCGGGGCGGCGGCGGCGGACCTGACGGCGGCGGACTGAAGGACGGAGCCCCCGGGGGCTAAAGCCGCGGTTCGTCCCGGCCCCGGGCCAGGAGGTACAGGACTTCTCCCTCCTTGGTCAGCGGAATCACCGTGCTGCGGTAAAAATCCTCCACCGCCACCGGCGGCGCCAGAACCCGGACCCGGGGGTCGGACCCGCTCTGCAGCTTTTCCGCTTTCTCCCGGACCCGGGCGAAGACCCGCTCTTCCACCTCCGGCCGGGTGAGTTCCCGGAGGATTGCCTCCCGGTCCTCCGCCTCGATCATCTCCCGGTAGCGGGCGGGGGCGGCGCGGTATTTGGCTTCCGCGATGTGGAAGGCCCCGTAATGGATCCTCCGGGCTATGGTCTGGACGGCGAAGATGTCCAGCTCCACGCTGGAGCCGTACTGGCCGTCGTAACCGGGCAGGCAGATCCGGGGGACCAGTTCCAGGTACCTCTCCACCACCCGGGGGCTCAAGTTGACCAGGTCATAGTCGGCGATCTTCAGCGGGGGGCCTCCGGGGACATAGCCCCGGGCGGGAGCGGGGAGCTTCCGGTGGAAGGGGCGCTCTTCCGGGGCCTTGTATCGGCCGAAGAGGGAATCCATCTCCTCCTGGGCACGGAGGCGAAGAAGAAAGAGGCTCGACCCCGGGTCTCTTTCGAAACCGCTGCGACCCTCCTCGTAGATCAGGGCGTTGAGCCGGAACTGGGCCCGGTCGATGAGGCGCAGGATGATGGACTCCTCCATGCCCGCCAGGGCCGCGGCCGCCGCCTCCAGTTCCGGGTTCGGTTCCGCCGTCATGCTATGAAGCCCGTCCTTCGCCGCCGGCATCGGTGAACCAGAGAGGGTCCGGGCAATCGGGGCGGCCGTTGTAGTTGATGGTGATCTCTTCCCCTGCCCGGATCCGGCGGAGAGCGACGAACTCCATGGATGAGTTCTCGAAATTTCTCCGGTACAGGGCGTTGGGCCTGTAGGAATGGTTGTACAGCGAGCCGTACCCCAGGACGATGGCGTTGATCCCTTCCGTCCACCGGTAGTAGTAGCAGACCAGCGGGGTGTGGTCGATGTGCTCCGCCTCTTCCCCCTCCTGGAAAGTCAGACAGGGGCACTCTTCGATGATCTCGTCTTTTTTTATCTCCCGGGCGGCGAACACGCCCCGGCCCTTTCCGGGAGACGGGGCCACGAAAATCTTCGGATTCCTGTTCATGAAGGTTCCTGCTCCGGGAGCGGAGCTCCGCTGCGGACTCCACCGCAGGGCGGGCGGCCCTGCGGGGATCTTCCGCTTACAGTTTTCCGATGTCCCGGAGATTTCCGTTCCCGTCGAAGGCCAGGGGACGGGGCTGCTCCAGGATCTCGATCCGGGAGTTCTTCTTCGCTTCCTCCAGCAGAGCCTCGGAGATCAGGATCTCCTCAATGTGGGAGGTGTTCTTGATCCTGACGATCCGGGGGTTTGCCTTGTCGGCGTGGACGCTGGAGAAGATCGCGGTCTTGATGGCGGTTTCGTCGTTTTTCAGGATGAGGGGCACATGGACGCCGTCCAGCACGGTGCTGGTGAGGGCGTTGGGGTAGCCTGCGTCGAAATCGATCTTGTCGAAGGCCCGTTTGGTGGAAATGTCCGCCATGCCGATGCCGATGGCGTTCCCGTGGGTCTCGTCGGAGAGGTCCAGGATGACATAGCGTTCGTACTCCGGCCCGCCCGAAGCGTAGGGGGTGCAGTAGGAGGCGGACACGTTGGGGTCCGCTCCGTCGCCGGAGAAGTTCTTCCCGATCTGGTCGATGATGAGGATGTCGAACTTCGGGAACATGATCTGGGGCATCAGTGCCTTGGCCTCCTCCAGCAGGGCCGGCTCCCTGGCGAGGATATCTTCCCTCAGTACCGCCTCGATCTTGCAGGTGTCGTCGAAGGAGTTTTCGATGACCGCCAGGCCGAAGAGTATTTTTTCGTTTTTCAGGTACACCGAGCCGAAGTCGATGACGTTCCGGGCCATCTGGCCGAAGCCGTGAGCGTGGCAGCTCTCCGCCCCCTCCTGCTTGGCCACCCCGATGGCCAGCATTTTCAGGAGGCCGCTCTCGTATTTGCCCCGGAAGGCGGTGTGGGGTTTGACCCGGGCCAGGAGGACGATGCCGTCGGCCTCACTGGCGTGCTTGTCCAGGTGGACGGTCCGCCCGTCGGCCACCTTGCCGATGATGACCGTTTCCATGCTGGATTTGATGGGGGCCCCGATGAACTCTTCGGTGACGCCGTAACTTGCCAGGATCTGCCGCTGACCTTCGGCGGTGGCCCCCCCGTGGCTCCCCATGGCGGGGAAGATGAAGGGCTTTGCCCCGAGCTTCTTGATCTGGGCCACCGTTTCCCGGACCAGGATCTTCAGATTGGCCAGGCCACGGCTCCCCACGGTGACCGCGATGGACATGCCCGGTCTGATGCGGGCCGCCACCTCGGGCTTGGCGAACTCTCTGGCCACCGCCGCGGGCAGGTCCCGGATGGTGTTGTCCTCGAAAATCTGTCTGACCTTGACGAACCGGGGGATCACGGCGGATCCCACTATCTTGTCCACCACCCCATGGCGGTCCCAAACGCTGTCCCTGAACTTTTCGCTCATCCTTCCATCCTCCCAATGGCAGAGATCAATAGGTCACGATGACCGCGATCATTTTTACCGGCTCGGTTCCCGTGTTGGTGATGGAGTGGGCGGCCCCGTCTCCGGTTATGACTACGTCGCCGGGCCCCACCGACAGATCCTTGCCGTTGTCGTTCACCACCGCGGTCCCCTGGAGCATGATGTAATACTCGGTCTCGGTTTGGTGATCATGGTGACCGATCCCCGCTCCGGGGGGAATCAGCACCTCCGAGACGAGACGGCAATTTTTGCAGGGGCCTTTTCCCCCCGTGAGGTCCGTCATGGTCAGCGAACCGGGGCCTCCCCGCAGGGCGGTCTTGAGTTCTCCCTTCATGGATGCTCTTCGGATGATCACGGCGCCCTCCTCTCAGGTTCGATATGAAAACATTGTGGGTCTTTCCCGCCGGTTTGTCAATCGCGGATCCCCGCGTAATGACGGCGGACGATCCGCAGAAGCTCCTCCGCCGCTCCGGGAGGGCCGGTCACGAGACCCCGGGAGTGGAAGGGGTCGTAGGGATTGCCGGAAAAATCGGTGGCCGCGCAGCCGGTCTCCCGCAGGAAGAGGAGCGCCGCCGCCACGTCGTAGGCCTGGAGGTCCACCTCCCAGAAGCCCTGAAGGTATCCGGCGGCCACATAGGTGAGGTCCAGCGCCGCGGCGCCGATGCGGCGGATGCCCCGGCCCAGGTACAGGATTTCCCGGGCGGCGGCGAAGAAGGCGTCCGCCGTGTCCGGGGAGCGGTAGGGAAAGCCCGTGCCCACCAGGGCGTCGCGGAGGGGAAAGGGTCGGGCCTCCGCCAGCCTGCGGGGCGGGGAACCGCCGGGGCCCTGATGATGGGCCCCCTCTCCCCGGAGGGCGAAGAAATTCTCCCCCGTATAGGGCTTGTGGACCAGCCCCAGAAGGATCTCGTTTTCCCGCATCAGGGCCACGGAAACGGCCCAGACATCGACCCCGCTCAGATAATTGGTGGTCCCGTCCAGAGGATCGACGACCCAGGTGTACTCCCCCCGGGTTCGGGCGGTTTCCTCGCCGTGGAACCCGGCGGCGGGAAGGAGCCCCAGGAGGTCCTCCTTCAGCCGGTTTTCCGATTCCACATCGATTTCGGAGACCAGGTTCCCGGCGGATTTTTCGCTTCCGCCGCCGGGTCCCCGGGTCCTGAAATGTCCGAGCTGGTAACGCCCCACCGCCTCCACCCGGGGGATCAGGGCGGAGAGGAGGTCTTTCGCTTTCTTCATGTCGGGTCAGGGTAATACGGCCGGGGAGGGCCGGTCAAGCTTCGGCGCGCCGGGGACGGAGGCCGGGGACGGAGGCCGGGGACGGAGGCTAGGGACTGAGGCTAGGGACGGAGGCGGGCGGGATGATCCCTTCCGGCGGGCCGTGGTATAGTGTGGCCCATGGATCAGGATATCCGGGCCGCCAAAAAGGCCCTGCGGAGCAGGGTGCGGGACCGTCTGGCCGTCATGACTCCGGAGGAGCGGGAGAGGCGGAGTTTCGCCATCCGCCGGGCCCTGGCGGGGACGGAGGCTTTCCGGACCGCGGCGCTGGTGGCGGCCTATTACCCCCTCCCGGAGGAGCCGGACATCCTTCCCCTGCTGGAGCAGGTTCTGACGGAGGGCCGGACACTGGCCCTCCCCCGGGTCCAGGGAGGGCTCCTTCGTTTCCGGCGGGTTGCGGACTTCCGGGATTGCCTGCCCGGTTATCGGGGCGTCCGGGAGCCCCGGGAGGGGCTCCCCGTTCTGGGGACGGAGGATTTCACCGTCCCGGCCGGGGGCTCCCCGGACGGCTCCGAGCCCGGAGCGGTGATTCTGGTTCCCGGCCTGGCCTTCGATCTCCGGGGAGGGCGGCTGGGGCGGGGAAAGGGGTTCTACGACAGGTTTCTCGGCGGATTTTCTCCTTTTTCCTGTCTCGGAGAGCCCCGCATCGTCGGAGTGGCTTTCGCCGTGCAGCTCGTCCCGGACGTGCCCATGGGGGGGGAGGACCGGCGGGTGGATTTTCTGGTCACGGACGAGGGCTTTTTCCCTGTCCCGGGGAAGGGGAGGCCGTTGGACGGCCTCTGATCGGCCGATCCCGCGCTCCGGCCTTCCTTGATCGGATGCGAAATATTCTGTATCTTTTTCCCGACGGAACGGAGGTTTTTACATGGCTCTCATCAAATCGGCGCTGGAGATCGCACTGGAAAAGACGAACGACATAAAAGGAGACAAGGGCTCCCTCGTCACGGCGGAAGGCAGAGAGGAGGGCAAGAGGCTCGCGTCGGCCTTCTTCCAGGACCCGGGGCTGGATCTGGCGGGCAGGTTCAGGGAAATTCCCCGGGACCGGCTCCCGGCGGTCCGGGAGGGCTTTTTTCAGATCGTGACCGCCAATCTGACTCTGCCCCGGGACGACGGGAGCCTGGATCAGCTGGAGGTCGTCGGCAAGGCCCTGGAGGCGGTCATCAAGGACCGGGGAGGCCTGCGCCGGCTGCGTGACCAGCTGGGCCAGTTTTTCCGGCAGTTCCTGGAGGACCGGAAGAACCTGGCGGAGGCGGTGCTGAAACAGCTGTCTCCGGCGCTGCGCCAGAAGGAGGCCCAGATCTCCCGTCAGATGGGACGACAGGTGAGAATCGATCCCATGGCGGACCCGGATTTCGTCAAGATTTACAACCAGAACATGGGCAACCTGGAAAGCCGCTACGGCGAGGTTCTGGGTCGGGTCAAGGCCGAGCTGACCGGCATGTTCGAAAAGTCAGCCTAGCCCGGCAAGATACTCCCGAATCACGGCCTCTATCCCCCGGTCCCCGGGAAGCCCCAGGGCTTCGGCGCGCTTTCCGTGCATGACCCGGGGCCAGGCGGCGACGACCCGTTCCACCTCCGGGTCCCGCCGGAACGCGATGGATCCCAGGGGCCGCTCCGGAGGCGCGCAGGCCGCCACCGCTGCGGCGATCTCTCCCGCGCTGGGGGAGATTCCCCGGCCGTTCAGGCTGCGGTAGTCCCCCAGGAGGGCGCCGTCCATGGTTCCCAATGCATGGAGGAGACGGGTGGCGGTGGCTATCCCCATCAGCGGGATGCGCATCTCCTCTCCCACGGGGCAGAGGTAATCCTTTCCCGCCAGGGGCTCCCGGATCATGTTGCTGGCGTAGCCGCTCAAGGCGGTGTTGGCCACATCCCGGACGATGATGGCCGGCAGGCGCACGCCCCGGCCGTCCAGAAAGCCCTTGCGGCTGTAGTCGTTCAGAAGCTGCTCCCCGGCGACCTTGGCCGCCCCGTAGCTGTTCTGCGGGTGCTGGTAGGTGTAGTCGTCCACCTCGTCCGGGAGGTTCCGTCCGCCGAAGGTGGCGATGGAACTGGTGAAAACGAAGACCGGCTTCTCCGCCCGGAGCCGGCAGGCTTCCAGAAGATGGATGGTGGCGAAGAGGTTTGCCCGCAGACCCGCCTCGAAATCCTTTTCCGCGCCTCCGGAAACCAGGGAGGCCAGATGGTAGACCGTGCCGGTATGGGGACCCACCAGGTCCCGGCAGATCCCGGGATCGCTGATGTCGGCCCGGATGAACTCCACCCGGCCGGCCAGCGCGTCCACCCGGGGGCTTCGGTCGATGTCGGTGAGGAGGATCGCCGCTTTCGGGTCTTTCGCCAGGATGAGTTCCGCCAGGCGGGCGCCCAGAAAGCCGCCGCCGCCGGTGATAAGGATCGTTTTTCCCTCATTTCTTCCGCTCATGCTCATGTCTCCTTTCCTGCTCCTCAAGGGTCCCGGATCAGGCGCAGCAGTTCAATCAGGAACTCGTCGTCTCCGAAGCCTCCGGCTTTGGAAACCAGATGCCGGGGGTTTGGGACCCCCGGAACCCGGGCGGCCACCACACCGGAAAATGTTTCCGCCAGCGGGACTATGGCCCTCTTCCCGAAGGCCTCCAGGATCCCCCCCAGGGTGTCGCCGCCGAAGACCACCAGGGTCCCCATAACCGCTCGGGAGGCGGCATCCCGGACGATATCCCCCATGAACCGGGGAAGGATCTTGTGTATCTCCCCCGGGGGGAGTCCGAATTCTTCGGCTTTCCGGCGGTAATCCTGAAAGTCGGCGTCGTGGAGAACGCTGCGCAGGGCGCAGGGCCGGCCCTCCATGGAGGCGGAGACGATCTTCCGGACCGCTTCTTCCCGGGCTTCCGGCGAAAGAATCTCCTCCGGCTCCAGAGCCACATCCAGAAAACCGCTTCGGATGGCGGCCCGGGTCTGCCCCAGGGAGACGGGGTGGAGGCTGCCGTTCACCGCCACCAGGGGCCCGCGAAGGCGGGGCTTCTCCGGCTCGGCCCTGTGGAATCCCAGAAGCTCCGGCAGATGGGCGGCGAAGCCGGCGCAGCCCGCCAGAAGCGGACGGGAAGCCCCGCCGCCGTCCCCCTTCGTCCGAAGGGACCGGCCGCCATTCCGGGATCGGGCCAGGGCCCGGGCGGTTTCCGCCAGGTCTTCCTCGGTCCGGCCGTTCACGACGATGACCAGGAGCTCTTTTTCCTGTTCCCCCGCTTCCCGGAGGGCCGCGGCGAGTCCGGAGGGTTCCACCTCCCGGACATCCAGGTCCACGCCCTGCCGGAGGATCTCCCGGACGGATCCGGTTCGTACGGGATTGAGAAGGTCCCGGGCGAAAACCGTGTCTTCCAGCGGGACTCCGTTCACGTACTGCCTACCCCCTTCGGTGGTGCGGCCCAGGGCGGGAAAGGCGGGGGCGAAGACCAGCGGCCCCCCTCCCCCGGCATTCATGAGGGCGGCCATTTCCACTCCCAGGTTGCCCCGCAGGGTGGAATCGGTCTTTTTGTAAAACAGCCGGATACCCTTTTTCCGGGCCCAGTGAACGAGGCTTTCCACCCGGGCGTAGGCTTCGCCGGCGGGGAGGTGCCGGGTCTGGGTGTCCACCACCAGGGTGAGGGTGGATGCCTCGAACTCCTCATCCGGGGAATCAGGACACCCCGGCGAGATCCTGACCTCCGTGGGGATCCCCGCCTCCGCGAGCTTCACCCCCGAATCCAGGGCCCCGGTGAGATCGTCGGCAATGATAAGGAGCCGGATCATGTTTTTATTCTATAAGGCCTTTGGGGGCGGGTCAATTGAAAGTGAAAAGAAAGGAAATCCGTCCCTCCATTTTGGGAGTTGAGCAAAGGAGGGAATCTTCGTTATTATGGATGAAAAATCGATCGTTCCAAGGAGACCACCATGAAGATAAAATTGCGCAGCGAGACATCCACCGGCGGCCGCCGCATGGCGGGGGCCCGAAGCCTCTGGCTTGCCAACGGCATGACCGAGGACCAGTACGGCAAGCCCATCATCGCCATCGTCAATTCCTTCACCCAGTTCGTTCCCGGGCATGTCCATCTGAAGGAGATCGGCGCCCATATCAAGGGGATCATCCAGAGCATGGGCTGCTTCGCCGCGGAGTTCAACACCATCGCCGTGGACGACGGCATCGCCATGGGCCATGACGGCATGCTCTACTCCCTGCCTTCCCGGGAACTCATCGCCGACAGCGTGGAGTACATGGTGAACGCCCACATGGCGGACGCCATGATCTGCATCTCCAACTGCGACAAGATCACCCCGGGAATGCTCATGGCCGCCATGCGGCTCAACATCCCGGCCATCTTCGTCTCCGGGGGGCCCATGGAGGCGGGGCATGTGGGGAACGAGGCCATCGACCTCATCGACGCCATGATCGTGGCGGGGGACCCCTCGGTGTCGGACGAGAGGGTGCTGGAAATAGAACGCTCCGCCTGCCCCACCTGCGGCAGCTGCTCCGGCATGTTCACCGCCAACTCCATGAACTGCCTCAACGAGGCCCTGGGTCTGGGGCTCCCGGGGAACGGCACCATCGTGGCCACCCACGCCAACAGGAAGAAGCTTTTCGAGAAGGGGGCCCGCCGGATCGTCGAGATGGCCCGGGCCTATTACGAAAAGGGGGACC
>JAKQWJ010000023.1 GCA_029562045.1 Spirochaetota bacterium
CGTCCCAGGCCTCGGCGATGATCTTCGTGTGCCGCAGAACCGGGTCTTCGGCGATCATCTCCAGCATGGGCGGGTTTTCCATCAGGTTCCCCTTCTGGTCCCTGCCCAGGATGGATCCCAGGTCGAAGCGGAAGCCGTCCACATGCATCTCCATGACCCAGTAGTGGAGGCTGTCGATGATGATGTTCCGCACCAGGGGATGGTTGCAGTTCAGGGTGTTGCCGCAGCCGGAATAGTTTTTATAGTAACGGCGGTTCTCCTCCAGCATATAGTAGATGCTGTTGTCCAGTCCGCGAAAGGAATAGGTGGGCCCCAGCTCGTTCCCTTCCCCGGTGTGATTGAAAACCACATCCATGATCACTTCGATCCCCGCCTTGTGGAGTTCCCGGACCATGGTTTTGAACTCCGTCACCTGGCCCCCCAGGGCGTCCGTCGCCGCGTAGGCCCCCTTGGGGGCGAAGAAGCCGATGGAGCTGTAGCCCCAGTAGTTCTGCAGATTCTCGCCGGTGATGGGGTTTTTCCGGGCGAACTCGAACTCGTCGAACTCCATGATGGGAAGAAACTCCAGACTGGTGACGCCCAGCTTCTTGAGGTAGGGGATCTTCTCCACCACTCCCAGATAGGTCCCGGGATGCTGCACCCCCGAATGGGGACCCATGGAGAGGCCCCGCACATGGGTTTCGTAGATGATGCTCTTCCTCAAAGGGTAATTCAGCGGCCGGTCCCCCTGCCAGTCGAAATAATCGTCGATGACGATGCACTTGGGCACCCCGGAGGGGTCGAACTCGGTGTTGAAGGAAAGGTCCCGCTCCGGGGAGTCGGGGTTCCAGCCCAGGGCCCGGTTGAGCCGCCAGCGGAAATTCCCCGTCAGCGCCTTGGCGTAGGGGTCCAGGAGGACCTTGTTCCGGTTGAAGCGGTGGCCCCTTTCCGGGTCGTAGGGCCCGTCAACCCGGTACTGGTAGAGGGCGCCGGGTCCGATCCCCGGGAGAAACGCGTGCCAGACATCCCCGGTGCGGTTCAGCCGGGGGTCGAAAAGAATCTCCTCCCGGGGCTCCCGGTCCTCGGGACTGTCGAAGAGGAGCAGCGAAACCGCCGCGGCGTGACGGGAGAAAACCGCGAACTGGGTTCCCCGCGCATGAGGGCTCGCCCCGAGAGGCAAAGGCTTTCCGGCCAGCACGTCCCGCTTCATCCGAAGAACCTCGCGACGGCATGGATGACGAACTGCGGGTTGTCCGCGTGGACCCAGTGCCCCGCCCCGGGAACGGTCACCATCTCCGCCCGGGGAAAGAACCTCCGCGCCTCGGGAAGATCCTCGTCCCGGATGTAGCGGGATTTCTCCCCCCGGAGAAAGAGGACCGGCCCGGTGAAGGTCCCCGACTCCTCCCAGGCGGCCATGCCGGGGAAGGAGTCCCGGAGAGCCTGCAGGTTGAGCTTCCACGAAAAGCCCTCCCCTTCCTCCCGGAGGTTCTTCAGCAGGAAACCGCGGATGGCCGGGTCAGGAACCTCCGGGGCCAGGGCGGCGTCGGCCTCGCGCCGGGAGCGGAGCCGGGACAGGTCCAGGCTCATCATCAGACCGGCGAGCCGCAGAAGCTCGGAGCCGTCGTAATGCCGGGGGGCCATGTCCGCCGCCCCCATCCGCTCCACCCGTCCGGGCGCCATGAGGGCCAGGGCCATGGCGGTCTTCGCCCCCAGGGAATGCCCCAGGACATGGAACCGGTCCAGTCCCAGACCGTCGGCGGTATCCAGGATGTCCGCCGCCATGTCCCGGTAGCCGAAGGGGCCGGACCAGCCGGAGCCGCCGTGGTTCCGCAGATCCGGAAGGATGCAGCGGAAACGGTCCTCCAGCCTGCGGGCGACGAAGACCCAGTTGTCCCCGGAGCCGAAGAGGCCGTGGAGGAGAAAAAGGGACGGACCCCCGCCGATGTCCCGAACCGTCAGTTTCATGGCCGCTTACTGGGGAAAGGACCAGGTTTCCCGGGACACGACCTCGGACAGGGGCTTCCGCGTCCGGTCCATGGTTTCCATCTCTTTCTGTTTATCGGTGAGGTGCGTGAAATCATCGGCGGGATAGCCCAGAACCAGGACCGTGATGAGGATGTAGTCCTCGGGCATTCCCATGGCGGCCCGCAGCTCCGGCGCCCGGTACCCCGCGATGGGGTGAACGTAGAGCCCTTCCCGGACCGCCTGCATCTGCAGAGCCATCACCGCCATGCCGGTGTCGAAGAGGGCGTAGTCCCGTCCCGCATCGAGCCGGCAGTCCAGTTCCGCCTTGGTGGCCACCAGAATGAGAAAAGGCGACGGGGCGGCCCAGCCGTTGTTTTTGGAAAAGTGGCTCTTGACCAGTGAAAGAGCCGCCTCCTCCCGGACAACGACGAACCGCCAGGACTGGTTGTTGAAGCAGGATGGCGCCAGGGTCGCGGCGGTCATGATCCTGTCGACGGCCTCGTCGGAGACGGGATCGTTCTTCAAAGCCCTCCGCGCCCGGCGCGTTTCCAGTTCCGGTACGAATCCGCTCATGTCTCCCGCCTCCCCATGCCGAGAATTTCCGGGTCCAGTATATCATGAAATGACGGGGAGGAGGCCTCCCCGTCCCGGGGTTTTCAGGCCCGGCGCTCCAGTCGGGAAAAATCCACCAGCCCCAGAAGGGGCTCCCCGGCCAGAAAACGCCGCAGTTCGTCCAGACAGAAGAGACTCATCCTGGCTGTTTCCCCCCCTATGGAACCCGCCACATGGGGGGTCAGCACGCAGTTGGGCAGCCGGTAGAAGGGATGCCCCTCCTCCGGCGGCTCCGGGTGGGTCACATCCAGGTAGGCGGTGATGTCCCCGGTTTCGAGCTTTTTCACCAGCGCCGCCTCGTCGATCATTCTGCCCCGGGAGGTGTTGATGAGCCGGGCCCCCTTCTTCATCAGACCCAGGGTTCGGGCGTTTATTATGTTCCAGTTCTCCGGGACATCGGCGTGATGGACGCTCACCACGTCGCAGAGGGACATGAGCTCGTCCAGGGCCGCCCGCCGGGCGCCGTATGCCTCCTCGTCCCGGGGGGTGAAATAATCCGAAGCCACCAGCACCTCCATGTCGAAGGACCGGAGCAGATCCAGAAGTCGGCGGACGATGAGCCCGTCGCCGATGAGGCCCACCCGGGTCTTGTAGCAGCCTCCATTGTATCCCGCCCGGTCGGTCTCCCAGGCCGCCCGCCCCCGGGCCAGAAAGTCCATGTGATGGGGCACCACATTCTTCAGGCTCGTCAGGATGAGGCCCAGCACGAACTCCGCCACCGGCACCGCGTTCATCGCCGCCGCGGAAGTCACCGGAATCCCCCGGCGCAGCAGTTCCGGGGTGACGAAATACTTCACCGTTCCGGCGGCGTACAGGATGATCCTCAGGTCCGGGCAGAGGTCCAGAAGCTCCCCGGTGAAAGGGACGGCGTTCCAGCAGGCGACGGCCACCTCCGCCCCCCGGAGACCGGCGGCTATGGCGGCGGGATCCTCCCGCTCCGGAACACCCGAATCGTCGAAGTCCAGCAGTTCCCGGTACGCCTCCCGCACCGGGGGGGGGAAGACCCAGTCCCAGTTCGCCCGGGTCGTGTTTATGCCCGCCCTGAGCTTCTTTTTCATGGCACCACTATACGCAAGGCCCCGGGGGGAATCAAGCGACGGCGGCCGTTTTCCGGCCTTTCTGCAGGGCCTCAATTCCGTCTTCGAGCTGGGGGGAATCACGCGACGACTGCCCGTTTTCCGGCCTCCGCCGCCCGCTTCAGGGGCCCGGCGGCCCGATGGGATGGGCCGACGGCGGGAGCGCGCGGGGAGGCGAAAGATGAGGATGCATGCCTCCCCGGCCGCCGTAAATCCTCCCCGGCGGAGCCGCTCCGGGACATGAGCCATGAAAGGGGCGGAGCCGCAGGGTCCGCCTCCGGGGTCATTTCCAGGCCAGGCTGAAAAATATCTGGACGGAGGTGTAGTTGTCGTCCTCGATGGTGCTCCCCGTGGCCGCCAGGCCCAGGATGCCGGTGAAGCCCCGGAGCCGCCGGGCGAAATCGTAGCCCAGGAAGAGGCGCAGACCGTTCCCCCAGTCGGAGGTGGAGGAACCGCCCCCGCTGCCTTGCGCCACCCCCCGGGCGGCCCCCAGGTCCGCCCCCAGAACGATCCCCGTGGTGAAGGGATAGTGCCGGAAGCCCACCCCGTAGAGGTAGGTGTTGATCTGCAGATAATTCCCGGATTGTTCGAGTCTGTCCCCCACCCCGGAAATGCTGAAGAGAAGGTAGGTCTTCGGGGTGAGAGCGAAGCCCATCCCCAAGTCCAGGTAGATGGTGAGCCGATCGGCTCCGGCGTTTTCCATTGCATTCAGCACAGAGTCCAGGGGTTCGGGGTATGTCATGGATGCCGCCCCCAGGCCCACCTGAAACAGAAAACCCCGTGTCTCGTCCTGCAGGGCCTGGCCCCGGACCGCCCCCGCGGCCAGGGCGAATACGACGACGGCGATCATGATTTTTTTCATTTTCTCCTCCCCTCTATTACAGTAAGTATCGCCCTGAAAAGGGTGATTGTCAAAAAGCCGAAGGCCTCCGGAACCACCGGGACACCGCGCCGCCCCGTCCTCCCCCGGCATCCCGCGCCGACCCGCCCTCATCATGCCCCGGGCCCTGGAGGCGCGCCCCCGGAAGCAGCTCCCCCTTCCTTCCTCCGTCCCCCCCTTCGGGTGTACAATCCCGACCATGGCGAAAACCCTGATGATCCAAGGCACGGCGTCCAACGTGGGAAAAAGCCTCCTCACCACCGGTCTCTGCCGGCTCTACTCCCGCCGGGGCCTGAAGGTGGCGCCCTTCAAGGCGCAGAACATGA
>JAKQWJ010000026.1 GCA_029562045.1 Spirochaetota bacterium
GGTCCCAGAACCGGGCCCAGGTCCAGGGAGCCTCGGCGAAGTCGGGGGAAAAAAGCCCCCCCACGTTGGCCCCGAAATAGGCGAACCCGACATACATGATGATCAGGGCCAGCATGAATCCCGGGATCGCGAGACCGATGAAACCGATGAAGGTGAAGGCGTAATCCAGAAAGGAATACCGTCTCACCGCCGAATAGATGCCGATGGGGAGGGCCAGGGCCCAGGTGAAGACGATGGCCGCCAGGGAGATCACGATGGTCAGAGTGAGGCGGTCACCGATGACGTCCAGGACGGGCCGTCCCCATTCCATGGCCATCCCGAAGTTGCCCTGGAGGATGAGGCCCATCCATTTCAGGTACTGGATATAGATAGGCCTGTCCAGGCCCAGCTGGGTCCGCATGGCCTGGGCCTCCGCCTCCGACACGGAGCTTCCGGAGGCGGACATCTGGGCGATGAAGGAGGTGACGTAATCTCCCGGAGGCAGATGGATGATGGTGAAGGACAGTATGGAGATCGCCAGGACGGTGAGTATGGCCAACAAAAAACGACGGGCAATATACGATGCCATTCCCTTCTGATCCCTTTCCCGACCCGAACGGGCGGGACTGGCCGCAGGCGGCGGGCAGCCCCCTTCGGGGGCGCCCGCCGCCTGCGGCATCCTCATGTGCTACCTTTTACTTGAAGAAGAAGGTGACCGGCAACGAGCTGTGGGGCGTCCGGGTGTGCTGGGCGTTGAACTGCCTCGCGGGAATGTTCCCCATGTTGTTCTTCACCAGCCGCACTCCCATGAAGGCCGGAGACTGACCCACCGTCCCGATGCTCCAGGTCTGTTCCACGATGATCTGCCAGATCTCCTTCGCCGCCTTGACCTGGTCTTCCTCCTTCATGCCGAAGGCCGCCCGGAAGAGATCGAAGGCCCGGAGCATTTCCGGGTCGTCGGGCTTCTCGCCGGCCTTCCCGCCGGAGGCGTACCATTTGGCGTAGGCGGCCCCCATGTGGCATTCCGCCGCGTCCACCGGCAGGGCGTGCCGGGGGAAGAGATAGAGCATTTCCGAACCGTCGTTGGCCCAGGTCATCATCTGGTTTTCGTTGTTCAGGTCCCGGGTGAAGGCCAGGTTCCGCTCCAGCTCCTTGATGTCCACGTCGATGCCGATCTTCTTCCACTGCTGCTTCACCATTTCGGCGATCTGGGTGTAGGGGACGAACTGCCCACCCACGGTGATCATCTCCAGGCGCAGCCTTCCCTTGCCGTCCCGGCGCATCCGGTACCCCTCGCCGTCCTTCTGGGTAAGGCCCAGTTTGTCCAGCAGCTCGTTGGCCTGTTTTTCATCATGGGAGGCCCATTTCTTGTTCCATTCCGCCCCGGGGCTGTACAGGGTGTCCGGGGAGGGGGCGACGGAACCGGGGCTGCCCACGCCCAGCCAGAAGGCCTCGTTGAGCTGATCCCGGTCGATGCCCAGGGACAGGGCGTGGCGGAAATCCTTGTTCTTTATGAGTTTGGAAATTTCCGGGTCCGCCGTGTAGGCGTTCCCCATGTGTATCGCCACGTCCGAGCCGTTGAAGGAGGGGTCCAGATGGACAGTGTAGTTGCCCTTCCCGGCGTTCTCCAGGAAGACCGGCAGCTTGGCCAGATGCATGTGGCGTTCCTGAACATCGTACTCCCCGGCGATGGCCCGGAGGTTGGCCACTTCGGCGTTCTCCGCCAGGGTCATGGTGATCTTGTCGATGTAGGGAAGCTGGTTTCCCGCCGTGTCCACCGCCCAGAAATAGGGGTTCCTCTCCAGGCCCCAGGTGGGGGTGTTGATGGGGGAAACGGTTTTCCAGGGGGTCATCACCGGGAGGTCCGGGTTCAGGGACCAGTTGTACCGGTTCCGCAGCAGGGAGAGCCAGTTGTCGAAGCCCAGCTCCTTGGCCTTCTTGTTGACCGCCGCCTCGGAGGAGTATTTGGGCAGGAACTGCTTCAGGTAATGGGCCGGAGCGTAGGCGCCGCCCCAGGTCTGGAAGGCCCCCCGGGTGGCCAGACCCGCGCCGATGCCGGTGCTGCCCGCCAGCTGATAAACGAAGAAAGCGTAGGGCTCGGGGAACTCGAAGGCCACGGTGTAATCGTCGATCTTCCGCATCCTGCCGTCCTTGCCGTTGATCTGGAACTCGAAAAACGGCGTCGGAACGATCTGCTTGTTCTTGTAGATGTCCTCGTACCAGAAGATGAAGTCGTTGGCGGTGAGGGGCTTGCCGTCGGACCATTTGGCCCCTTTCCGGAGGTAGATGATCGTGGTCTTTCCGTCGTCGCTGACCTTCCAGTCCTTGGCCAGGCAGGGGACGATGGTGCTCCCGGTGTAATCGAAGGTGAGGATCTTATCCATCGACACGATGCGGTTGCCGTTTTCGTGGTCCGCCGGCCCGGTGAAAGCGCGGCGCCAGTTTCCGCCGTATTTCCCCGTCTCGTGCAGGGGTTTTATCACCATGAGGTCCGCCGGGTTCGGGATCCGCTTCGCCACCTCCGGCAGTTTCCCCGCTTTGACTCCTTCGGCCAGGGAGGGCGCCTCCTGAAAAGTTTTCGGGTAGGCCGCCGTGTCCCGGAGGATCGTCGGCCCTTCCAGCTTCCCGATGAGGCTGGCGCCGATTTTTTTGCCCTCCTCCGCGGCGGCCTGAGGCTTGGGAGCCTCGGCGCTTTTCGAACAGGCGGCGAAGAGCGCGGCCAGAAGAACGGCCGTCAACAACAGAAGAGAACGTCTGGTTTTCATGGATACCTCCCATTCTGGATCTGCCGCGCCCCTCCAGGCCGCCGGTCTCCTCCGCGGGGCCCCGGGGCGCGATGGTCGGAAAAGCCGGCCAGGATCCGACACCCGGACCCCCCGGATCCCCGATTGTATTCGCTTTTTCATTATGGACCGGGTCCGGCGGAAAAGCAACGATTTTCGGTCAAAACACGGGGCGGTCGGTCCTCATTCGGTTTCCGTCAGGAACCGCAGAACCTTGCGGATCTTCCGGTCCACCAGGAGGTTTAGAACCTCGGGATACCCGGACCGGGCTATCCCTTCGGCGACGGAGGCCCGAACCGCCTCCCGGGCGGCTTCGGGGGTTTCTCTGGTCTCCGGAGGGAAGGCATCCATTCCTTCCAGGAGGGCTTCGATCCCGGCGATCTCCTGCCGCACCAGACCGGTGTTGCCCCGGCAGACATACTCGGTGATGCGGCACTCGGCCTCGGCTTTTTTGAAGCTCTCCAGAAGATCCTTCAAGCTTTCCAAAGCGTCCCGGAGTTCGATCTTCAGAACGGCGAGAAATTTTTCCCCCGATAGCGTCATGACGCCCCCTGGAAACAAGTTTAATCCGAGTCCCGGGGCATTGCAAGGGAAAGGGCGGAATGGGGCGGGAAATCGTTCCGCGGCGGCCCGTGGGGGAACAGCGGCCCCCGGGATTCCTGTTCCCCCCGGAGGGGCCGCACAGGGTCGGACCGGATTTGCAAAGCCCGGCGACATTGGTTATGCTTGCCCCAGGGGGAAGCATGGAGGACGAAAAAACCGGAAAACTCCTGCGGGAAAACGCCCGGGGGATAACTCTCACGGATCGGAACAAACTGGACGAGGCGGAGGCCTGTTTCCGGGTCCTCCAGGCGGAGTTTCCCGACAGCCCGGCGCCGCTTTTCAACCTCGCGGTGGTCCACGCGAAGAAGGGCAGGGACGAGGAGGCGCTGCGGGAGTTTTCGGCGGTGCTGAAACTCGATGCCGCTTCGGCGGACGCGCTGCTGGAAATCGGCCTCATCCACTACCGGGCGGGCCGCTACGAAAAAGCCGAAGCGGCCTATCTGCAGGCGCTGGAGATCGACGGGAACGATCCCAAGGCTCTGAACAACCTGGGGGTCCTCCGGTTCGTTCAAGAGCGCTACGACGAGGCGGAAAAGTTTTTTAAAAAATCCCTGGACATCGACCCCGAGGATGAGGACGTGAAGATCAATCTCCGGGATACCCGACAAATCCGGGAAAAAATTTGATTTTTCCCCGGGAGGGTGTTATACTGTAATTGAGCTTAAGAACCGAAGGAGGTCGCAGGGTGACTCCGCCGGGAAAGGGTGGCCGGTTTCAGGCCGGCAGCGTGGCGACGCCCCGCAGTGGGTGGATTGACCCCGGTCATGGGGTAAACAGTGGTGCGTGAGGTTCGGTCGGACCGCCAGAGGCGCCAACCGCCGAATTTCTAAAGCCGGAAATGAGTTCCGGCTTTTTTTTGTCTTCCCCGTCAGCGCCGCCTTCCCGCGGCGGTCATGGAACCCGGGGAAGGTATTCGGAGTTCACGTTTCCCATGGAGCGGAAGATGTTCCTCTTCAGCTCTCCCCGGCCTCCGGTCAGGGCCTCGATCCCGGTCCGGATTTTTTTCCGCCGGGACCGGTCCTGGTGGGAACAGGAGCATGTCACCCGGTCCAGCCCCATGGCGACGGCGAACTGGACGATCTGCCTTTCCTCCAGCAGGGCCAGGGGACGCAGGATGGTGATGGGGTATTTGCGGTAGGCCAGGACCGGCATCATCGTGGACAGCTCAGACTTCTGCGTCATGTTCATGAAAAGGGTCTCGATGATGTCGTCCAGATGGTGCCCCAGGGCGATCTTGTTGTAGCCCTCCCGGAGGGCGAAATTGATGAGCTCCGTGCGTCGCTGGGTGGAGCACCAGTAGCAGTTCATTTTTCTGCCCGGTTTCAAGCGGTCGTGGAGGGAAACCCGGGTCACCCCCAGGGGGACCTCCCATTCCGCGAAGAGGCGGCGGAGATTCTCCTCCGTTCCGGGATCGGAGTATTCGGTGGCCACATGCAGGGCGCCGATCCCGAAGGGAATGGCGGAGTATCTGACCCGCCGGGAAAAATCGTAGGCCAGGGCGGTGGAGTCCTTCCCTCCGGAGGCGGCGATGAGTATCCGGTCCCCGGGACGGATCATCGCGAAATCCTGCACCGCCTTGGCGATGAGAGAGGAGAGCATCCGTTCCGCCGGGTGAATGGGGCCTGCGTTCATGGAGGGTCCTTTCTGGGCGCGCCGGGGTTTCCCGCCGCGGCGGCCTTCTGTTCAGGACAGGGCCGCGATCCTGTCCATGGCCTGGGAGACCCGGGAGCGGTCGTTGAAGGCGCTGATCCGGATGTAACCTTCGCCGCAGCGGCCGAAACCGCTCCCCGGAGTGGTGACGACCCGGGCCTCCGTCAGGAGACGGTCGAAGAACTTCCAGCTGTCGGTCCCGGTTCTGACCCAGATGTAGGGGGAATTGTCCCCTCCGGTGCAGGTGTACCCGGCGGCCGCGAGCCTCTCCCGGATGATCCGGGCGTTCTCCAGGTAATAATCCACCAGCCCGCGGATCTCCTTCCTGCCTTCGGGGGTGTAGACCGCCGCGGCGGCCCGCTGGACCGGGTAGGAGACACCGTTGAACTTGGTGGTGTGACGGCGGTTCCACAGGTCGTGCAGCGGGACCGCCTTTCCCGATGCGTCGTAGACATGGCAGCATTTCGGGACCACCGTATAGGCGCAGCGGGTGCCGGTAAAGCCCGCAGTCTTGGAGAAGCTGCGGAACTCCACCGCCACCTCCCGGGCTCCGGGGATCTCGTAGATGCTGTGAGGGATCTCCGGGTCCCGGATATAGGCCTCGTAGGCGGCGTCGAAAAGGATGAGAGCCCTGTTCTCCCGGGCGTAGGCGACCCACTCCGCCAGCTGCTCCCGGCGGGCCACAGCGCCGGTGGGGTTGTTGGGGAAGCAGAGATACACCAGGTCCACCTTTTCCTTCGGAGGGGCGGGGACGAATCCGTTCTCCCGGGTGGAATCCAGATAGACCAGGCCTTCGTAGCGGCCCTCCCGGAAGGCTCCGGTGCGGCCCGCCATGACGTTGGAATCCACATAGACCGGGTACACCGGATCGGGCACGGCGATCCGGATGTCCGGGGCGAAGAGTTCCTGAAAGTTTCCGGTATCGCATTTGGACCCGTCGCTGATGAAAATTTCATCCCCCTCCACCGCCGCGCCCCGGGAACGAAAATCATGCTCCGCCGCCGCTTCCCGGAGAAAATCGTAACCCTGCTCGGGGCCGTAACCCCGAAAGCTCTTCTCCTCCGCCATCTCGTCCACCGCTCCGTGAAAGGCCCGGATGCATGAGGGGCTCAAGGGCAGGGTGACATCCCCGATTCCCAGCCGGATGATATCGGAACCGGGGTTTTTTTCCGTGAATTCCCGGACTTTTTTCGCAATGGTGGAGAAAAGGTAGGACGAGGCGAGTTTTCCGTAGTTTTCATTGATCCGAATCATGTGACCTTCCTTGCAGACCGTATTGCGGATGGATTGTACCGGGAAAGGGGCTCCGGAGCAAGAAGCCGGCGCCGTGCCCCGGGGAAAAGCCGGCGCAGAGCCGGGGTCGCGCCCCGGGGTAAAGCCGTGACTGAGTCGGGGTCGTGCCCCGGGGTAAAGCCGGGGCAGAACCGGGGTCGGGGCAGAGCCGGGGTCGGGGCAGAGCCGGGGTCG
>JAKQWJ010000027.1 GCA_029562045.1 Spirochaetota bacterium
CTCCATCCGCCTGCCTTTCGCGGATTTTTTCACCCAGTCCCCGCTGGTGACGGGTCTGGGACTCATCCCCATACTCATCGGCCTTTACGGCATCTCCCAGGTCTTCTTCGATCTGGAACGGCTGGGGGCGAATCCCGCACCCCCGACGCTGGAAAAACTGGGGGGTGTGTTCCCCCCCTTCCGGAAGATCCGCGCCATGTGGCGGATCATCCTGGAGTCCACCGGCATCGGGACCCTCATCGGCGCCATCCCCGGCACCGGGGCCTCCATCGCGGTGTTCCTGGCCTATGACAGGGCCAAGAAGATCACCGCCTCGGGAAAGCACGGCCTCGGAAAGGTGGGGACCGGGGTCGTGGAGGGGGTCTTCGCCCCGGAGGTGGCCAACAACGCCGTAACCGGGGGGGCCCTCATTCCCACCCTGGCCCTGGGCATCCCCGGGGACTCCTCCACCGCCATCCTGCTGGGGGCCCTGATGATCAAGGGTGTCGTTCCGGGCTACCAGCTCTTCCAGCAGAAGATGAACCTGGTCTACGCCGTTTTCCTGACCCTGTTCCTGTCCAATATCTTCATGTTCGCCTTCCAGACCAAGGGGATCCGCTGGTTCGCCCAGGTCGTCCGGGTGCGGCTGCCCTACCTGCTGCCCTTCGTCCTGATCCTGTCCATGATCGGCGCCTACGCCGTCTCGGGGCAGGCGGTGACCACGGCGGTCTACGACATGAGCATCTGTCTGGGCTTCGGTCTTCTGGGCTACGTGCTGAAAAAGGCCGACTACCCCCTGACCCCGCTGGTTCTGGGGGTCATCCTGGGAGGCATGCTGGAGGAGAACTTCCGCCGGGCGGTGAAACTCTCCGGCGGGGATTACCTGGTGTTCTTCAAGAAACCCATCGCCTTGGCATTCATCCTGCTGGCGGTGCTTTCGGTGCTGCCGCCGGTCCTCAAAAAGAGAAAGGGCTGACGGGGGTGGAACTGGTCTTCTTCGGGGCCTGCGGCTCCATCCCCTCGGGGGCGAGCGGCAACGTCTCCTTTCTTGTCCGGGAGCGGGGCTGGTCCCTGCTGGTGGACGCTTCGGGAAACCCGGCGCAGTCCCTGCTCCGGGCGGGTGAGGACCCCCGGGACCTGGACTGTCTGGTTCTGACCCATGTCCACACCGACCACCTCTACGGCCTCCCCTCCCTGGTCCACGCCCTCTGGCTCATGGGCCGGAAGAAGCCTCTGACCGTTCTGGCCAACCCGGAGACCCGGGACCGGGCCCGGGGCCTCCTGTCGGTCTTCGGCCTGCTGGACCGGGAGGGGCTTTTCCCTCTCCTTTTCCTGTTTCCCGAGGGAGGGTACGGGCTGCCCGGGGGGGGGAACATCCGTCTCCACCCGGTGCGGCACTCGGCGCCCACCTGCGGGTTCCGGCTGGAGGGGAGGGGCCCGAGCCTCTTCTACACCGCCGACACGGGACCCCTGCCGGGGGATTTCTGGGTCGGGAAGGGAGCGGAGATACTGATCCACGAGGCCTCCGGCGGCGCCGGGGAGGAGGAGGCCCTCAACGCCTCCGCCCATTCGTCCGCCCGCCAGGCGGCGGAGGCGGCCCGGGCCTGCGGGGCCAGGGCCCTGGTTCTCTGCCATCTCCCCCCGGGGGAGGCGGCGGCCCGGGATCTGGTCCGGGAGGCGGAAGGGGTCCTGGGGGCGGGCGGGGCGCTGGTCCCCCGGCCGTACCGGGTCTACAGGGGGGATGATCTGGCGGGAGCGGCGGGAGGCCGGGGATGATGCAGGTCCTGGAGCGCTTCAACCTCTCCAAGACGGGGAAGCCCGACTCGGGGGAAGACATCGTCTTTGTGGGCGAACATTTCGCCGCAGTGATCGACGGGGTGACCAGTGCGGCTTCTTTCGGCTCCCCCGGGGGCGCCCCGGTCACCAGCGGCCGGGCCGCCGCGGAACTCATCCGGGACGCCATGGCCCTCCTTCCCCGGGAGGTGTCCGCCACCGAAGCCTTCCCCCGGCTCGATGCCGCCATACGGGACTTCTATTCCCGGGAAGGGATCCTGGCGGAGGCGGAGCGGGACCGGACCCGCCGCTGCGGGGCGGTGGTGATCGTCTACAGCGTGCACCGCCGGCAGCTCTGGAGGGTGGGGGACTGTCAGGCCCTGGTGGACGGCCGGGACTGGCCCGGGGGCAAGCAGGTGGACGCCCTCCTGTCGGAGCTGCGGGCCTTTTTCCTGGAAACGGAGCTGCGGCGGGGAAAAACCGTGGAGGAGCTTCTGGCCCGGGACACCGGCAGGGAACTGATCCGGGATCTGCTTCTCCGGCAGCAGGAGTTCCAGAACGCCGGGGGAGCATCCCGCTACGATTACCAGGTGATGGACGGTTTCTTCCGGAGTCCGGCGGAGGTGGAGGTCCTGGACCTGCCGCCCGGGACCCGGGAGCTGGCGCTGGCTTCCGACGGTTATCCCGTCCTGCGGCCCAGTCTGGCGGAAACCGAGGCGGAGCTGGCCCGGATCATCCGGGAGGACCCCCTCTGCTTCCGGCTGTTCCGGTCCACCAAGGGGGTCTACCCCGGCAACGTTTCCTTCGACGACCGGTCCTATCTGAAGATCCGGCCGGCCTGATCGGGGCGGGGCGTAAACCGTCCCGGGGGCGCCTCTTCCCGCAACGCCGCCGATCCCGGCCCTCCGCCGCGGAACGGTTTTCCTTCCCCCCCTCCGCCGGGAATCCGCGAAGAGTATTTTCCTTGACAGATATCACCGTCGGTCCTTTAATTGAATGAGAGCTGTAGTCGAATTCCGGCGCAGAAAGCGGGTTTTCTTCGTCGGCCATGGATCGGAAAACCGACGAAGATTTTTGAATGCGGTTCGTTGAAGCCGCAGGATAAATCCCCAGTGGAAGGAGTCGGTATGGCTGGAAAGAATCTCGGTAAACAGTACACCATCATGGAAATGCCCTGGACCTGGTTCGCGGTGGTGGCGGTGGTGGTGATCCTGTCGGGTTTCATCACCTACGGGAAGGACAACGCACTGACCGTTCTGCCCCAGAACATGGTGGGGGCCTTCGCCTTCATGGCTGTGACGGGGGCCATCCTCAACGAAATCGGCAACAGGACCCCCATCGTCAACAAGTATCTGGGGGGAGGTCCCATCGTCATCATCTTCGGGATGGCGGCTCTGAACCATTTCAAAATTCTACCCGCCCCCACGGTGAAGACCGTCGGAAATTTCACCGCCAACTTCGGTTTTCTGGACTGGTACATCGCCGCCCTGATTACGGGTTCCATCCTGGGGATGAACCGCAAACTGCTGATCCAGGCCTCCCTGCGCTACATCCCCACCCTTCTGGCGGGGGTTGTGGCGGCCCTGGGTCTGGCGGGGATCGCCGGCGCCGTCATGGGCTTCGGCTGGAAGGAGGCCATCCTCTATGTGGCCACCCCCATCATGGGGGGTGGCATGGGGGCGGGAGCGGTGCCCCTGTCCAAGATCTACGCCGCATCCACCGGGGGAGACCCGGGAAAGATGCTCTCCATGATGATCCCCGCCGTGGCGCTGGGGAACGCCATGGCCATCATCTTTGCGGGGCTTCTCAACGAGGTGGGAAAGCGCTGGCCCAGGACCACCGGAAACGGGCAGATGCTCCGGACCAGCGACAACTCCATCCTTTCGGAAGAAAAGAGGAAACCCACCGATCTCATGATGATGGGCATCGGTCTTCTTCTGGCGGGGACCTTCTTCGTGGTGGGACAGTTCATCAGCCTGCTGATCCCGGGGATCCACACCTTCGCCTGGATGATCCTGGTGGTGGCGGTCTTCAAGGCCGCCAAGGTCCTGCCGGACAAGCTGGAGGAGTCGGCCTATCAGTGGTTCCAGTTCGTGGTGAAAAACCTCACGTCGGTCCTTCTGGTGGGCATCGGGATCCGCTACACCGATCTGGGGGACATCATCGCCGCCTTCAGCCCCACCTACCTCTTCCTGGTCTTCGTCACCGTCATCGGCGCCGTTCTGGGGACCTGGTTTGTGGGGCGGCCCCTGGGCTTCTTTCAGGTTGAGGCCTCCATCACCGCGGGGCTCTGCATGGCCAACATGGGGGGGACCGGCGATGTGGCCACCCTGGGGGCGGCCCACCGGATGGAACTGATGCCCTTCGCCCAGATATCCTCCCGGATCGGGGGCGCCATCATGCTGTTTCTGGGGGGCATCCTGATATCGGTTCTTTTATAAGGGGGCCGGCCGGCACGGTCTGCGGGCGATATCCCGTGGGCCTGTGGGGCCCTGCCCGGGGAGCTGTCGGGATGTCCCGGCGGGGCGCGGCCGGCGGAGCGCATGTTCCGCCGGCGCACGATTTTTCTGATTGCGGAGGATCCGCCATGGTTCTCAAAGAAAGGGCCCAGGCGGGCAGCCTGGAATCCAGCGACTGCCTGGTGAGTGTCGAACCCGCCGGGGAAGGACTGGGACTCCAGCTGTCGGTCCGGAGCATCGTCATGAACCAGTTCGGCGAGGCCATCCGGGAGGTGGCCCGGGAGACCCTGGAGGCCGCAGGCGTCAGGGATGCCCTGGTGGACATCAACGATCGGGGGGCCCTGGACTTCGTCATCCGGGCCCGGCTGCGGACGGCCCTGGAAAGGGCGGGAATGAAGGAGCCCATCCCATGAGAGGTCTGCGGAGAAGCTTTCTTTTCACCCCCGGGAACAACCCCGCCATGCTTCTGGCGGGGCCCATCTTCGGCGCCGACGCCCTGATCCTGGACCTGGAGGACGCGGTGGCCCCGGGGCAGAAGGACGCCGCCCGCATCCTGGTGGCGGAGGCCCTGGGGAAGATCCCCTACGGCGGGGTGGAGACGGTGGTGCGGATCAACCCCCTGTCCACCCCCTACGGGGAGGATGACCTCCGGGCCATGCTGAAGGCGGGGCCCGACACCATACTGCTGCCCAAGGCGGAGCCCCGGGCCCTGGCCCAGGCATCGGCCATGATCCAGGAGGCGGGCGCCAAAACGGGCATTCTGGG
>JAKQWJ010000032.1 GCA_029562045.1 Spirochaetota bacterium
GCAGGCATGCCGGAGCATCACCCTGGTCAAGAACGATTCCCGGGCCGTCCCCTTCGTCCCCCGCCGGGGAGAGCGGGTCCTGCTGGCGGGGCAGCACCGGGCCTTCCTGAAAGCCGGCCGGGCCCGCTACCCCGACGCGGACGAGTTCCAGTTCTCCTACGAACCCTTTCTGTCGTCCCGGAGGGAAGAGCGGGAGGACTTCCGTAGAACGGCCGGGAATTACGACACCATCATTTTCTGCCTGGCCAACCCCAACGGCCTGGAGGTTCTCCGGGAGGTCCGGGACCATCCGGGGAAGATCATCGTCTTTTCCATCCTGACCCCGGTCTATCTGGCGGAGGTCCCCTGGGTCTCCGCCTCCATCGCCGCCTACGGCTGGAGTGCCGAGTCCTTCCAGGCGGGCTTCGCGGCCCTCCGGGGGGACTTCGTTCCCCAGGGAAGACTGCCCATCGACCTGGGGCCCGGACCGTGAGCTGGGCTTTCGCCCGCCCCGCGGACCTCCCCCTCCTGATGGATTTCCTCCGTCCCCGGGAGTGGGAATGCGTGTCCCTGACCGGCCGCCTCCGCTCCGGGATCGGCCGGGGCCTCCCCGGAGGGGTGGCGATCAATGTCCGGGAGGGGCGGATCCGGCAGGCCGCCTACCTGTCCCGGGGAGGGCTTCTCATCCCCTGCCTGCCGGGCTGCCAGGATCCGGCGGACTGGGACCCGGCGGGGCTCCGGGATCTGTTCCACGAAGCCGGCGGAGCCGCGGCCTGCCTCATGGGCATGGAAGAGTACCTGGAACCCTTCCTGGCCGCCCTGGGCCTGCGGCCCGGGACCCGGATCTCCTATCATATGATGACGCTCCCCTGCCCGGAAAATCCCCTTCCCCCCCCGCCGCCGGAGGAATTCCGGGTCCGAACCGCCACGGGGGATGACCTGGAGCGCCTGCTTCCCCTTCAGGAGCGCTACGAGAAGGAGGAAGTCCTGCTGCGGCCGGAGCTCTTCGACCCCGCGCTGACCCGGGCGGAGCTGAGGCGGGCTTTGAAAACCCAGATCCTGGTCCTGGCGGAACACCGGGGGAGGGCGGTGGCCAAGGGGGGGACCAACGCCCGGGGGATGGGATACGACCAGATCGGCGGGGTATTCACCCTTCCCGATTTCCGGGGCCGGGGAGTCGCCCTCCGGGTCATGGAGCGGCTTCTGTACCTCATTTTCCAGGGAGGCAAGGGCGCCTGCCTCTTCGTTAAAAGATCCAACCTCCCCGCCATCGGGCTGTACCGGAAAATCGGCTTCGGCATTGCAGGAAACTTCGGAATCCATTACTTTTAAGACAAATACGGAAAAGGACGGCATATGGAAAAAATCCCCGATTCCCTCAAGATTCTCATGGTCACCAGTGAGGCCGCACCCTTTGCCAAGGCCGGCGGCCTGGCGGACGCGGTCTCTTCCCTGGCCGTCGAGCTTTCCCGGATGGGACACGATGTCAGGCTGTTCCTGCCCCGTTATTATTTCATCGATGCGGAGAAGGAAAAGCTTCTCCGGCACCCTGCACCCCTGGGGATTCCCATGGGAACCGGGGAGGAATGGGCCGGAGTCTACGAAGGACGGCTGCCTCGCTCGGAGGTCCTGGTGTACTTTCTGGACCACGAGGCGTCCTACGGCAGGGACGGAATATACGGAACCCGGAACGAGCCCTTTTTTGCCGACAACACCGCCCGCTTCGCCCTGTTTTCCCGGGCCGCCTTCCAGCTCTGCCGCCACCTGGGGTGGATCCCCGACGTGATCCACAGCCACGACTGGCCCACGGCCTTGTGCAACGTGTACCTGAAGACCCTGGAGCGGAACACCGAGTTTTCCGGCAGCACCGGAATACTCACCATCCACAACATCGGCTACCAGGGAGTGATGCCCAAGGAGGATATGGTCCACATCGGCCTGGCCTGGGAGCATTTCTACGGTTCCGGCTTCGAGTTCTATGACAGGATCAACCTCCTGCAGAGCGGCATTAAAAACGCCGACTGGATCACCACCGTGTCGCCCGGCTACGCCCGGGAGGTGATGCTCCCCGAGAAGGGCTGCGGGATGGACGGTCTCCTGCGGTCCCGGAAAGACGTGTTTACCGGCATCCTGAACGGCATCGATTACGAGGTCTGGGACCCCGAAACCGACCCGCTCCTTCCCTTCCATTTCTCGTCCCGGGACCTCCGGAACAAGGGCAGGCTCAAATCCCGCCTGCGGCTGGAGCTGGGGCTCCCGGACGACGAC
>JAKQWJ010000038.1 GCA_029562045.1 Spirochaetota bacterium
AACTCCGGGCCGACCGGATGCGGGAACTCGTTGCCGAGAAGGCGGTCAGCCAGCAGGAATACGACGACGCCACGGCCGCCCTGAAACAGAACCAGGCGGATATCCAGTTCTGGAAGGCGACCCTTGAGACGGCGAGCATCAACCTTAAATACACCTCCGTCACCGCCCCCATCTCGGGACGGATCGGCAAGTCCAACGTCACGGTGGGCGCCCTGGTGACAGCCCATCAGCCCGTGCCCCTGGCCACTATCCAGCAGTTGGACCCCATGTACGTCGATGTCCCCCAAGCCACCACCGAGCTGTTACGGATGCAGCGCCACCTCGCCGAGGGGCGTCTCCATCGCAACGGACAGCTCCGGAACAAGGTCCAGATCCTCCTCGAAGACAACACCCGTTATCCCTACGACGGCGCCCTGCAGTTCCGGGATGTCACCGTCAATCAAACCACAGGATCGGTCATCCTCCGGGTGATCGTACCCAATCCGAAAGGTGTCCTCCTCCCCGGGATGTTCATCCGGGCGGTGGTGGAAGAGGGGATCAACAAAAACGCCCTCCTGGTGCCTCAGCAGGGAGTATCCCGGGATCCCAAGGGAAACCCCTACTGCCTCATCGCCGGCGCCGCAGGCAAGGTGGAGCAGCGTCCCATCACCATCGAACGGGCCGTGGGCAATCAGTGGCTCGTGACCGAGGGGCTGGCGCCGGGCGAGCAGGTCATCGTCGAGGGGATACTGCGGGCCAAACCCGGAGCCACCGTGAAAGTGGTTCCCTTTGTTGACAACGCGGGCAAAACCGGGGGCGAAACCGGACCGGCACCGCCGGCCGCAGCCAAGGCAAACTGACGGAGGGCACCGATGCTGTCAAAATTCTTCCTGGAGCGCCCCGTTTTTGCCTGGGTTATCGCCATTGTCATGATGGTCCTGGGGGGACTGGCCATCTACAACCTCCCCATCTCCCAGTATCCGCCCATCGCCCCGCCATCCATCGCCATTTATTCCTTATACGCCGGCGCCTCCGCCGAAACGGTGGAAAACAGCGTCACCCAGATCATCGAACAGAAGATGACGGGCTTCGACGACATGCTCTACATCTCCGGCACCAGCGATTCCTCCGGGGCCTCCCGGATCGAGCTGACCTTCAAGCCCGGCACCGACCCCGACCTGGCCTGGGCGAAGGTGCAGAACAAGCTCCAGCTCGCCATGACGAGCCTCCCGGAAGTGGTGCAACGCACGGGGGTCACGGTGAGCAAATCCACGCGGAATTACCTGATCATCGTGGGCCTCATCTCCGAAGACGGCAGCATGGACGGCACCGATCTCAGGGACTATGCCCAGTCGAACCTGGAAAAGGTCCTGGCCCGGGTTCCCGGGGTCGGCGAGGTCCAGATCTTCGGCGGCCAGTACGCCATGCGCATCTGGCTCAACCCCGACAAGCTCAACGATTACCGCCTCACCATGGAGGACGTGATCCAGGCACTCAAAACCTACAACGTGGAGATCTCCGCCGGCCAGTTCGGCGGGGCGCCGGCGGTCAAGGGCCAGCGGCTCAACACCTCCATCATCGTCCAGAATCTCCTCAAGACCCCGGAGGAGTTCGCCAATATCCCCATCCGCATCAATCCCGACGGAGGCGTCGTCCGGATCAGGGACGTGGGGCGGACCGAACTGGGAGCGGAAGTATATGATATCGCGGGCTTTCACGACGGCAGACCGTCCGCCGGCCTCGCCATCCGCCAGGCCCCCGGCGCCAACGCCCTGGACACCGCCGACGCCGTCCGGGAGAAAATGGCGGAAATGAGCCGCTATTTCCCTCCGGGGATGAAGACCGTCTATCCCTACGACACAACCCCCTTTGTGCGGGTGGCCATCAAGGAGGTCGTCCAGACCCTCTTCGAGGCGATCCTCCTGGTCTTTCTCGTCATGTGGCTCTTCATGGGCAACCTCCGGGCCACCCTTATCCCCACTATCGCCGTGCCCGTGGTGATTCTGGGAACCTTCGCCGTCCTCGGGGCCTTCGGGTTCTCCATCAACATGCTCACCATGTTCGCCATGGTCCTGGCCATCGGCCTGCTCGTTGATGACGCCATCGTGGTGGTGGAAAACGTGGAGCGGATCATGTGCGACGAGGGCCTCCCGCCCCGGGAGGCCACGGCCAAGTCCATGGAGCAGATCACCCCGGCCCTGATCGGCATCGGCCTGGTCCTGGCCGCGGTCTTCGGCCCCATGGCCTTTTTCCCCGGCTCGACCGGGGTCATCTACCGCCAGTTCTCCGTCACCATCGCCGCCTCCATGCTCCTGTCGGTGGTGGTGGCCCTGATCCTCACCCCGGTGCTCTGCGCCACCCTCCTCAAGCCGGTGGCCTGCGGGCACCAGGCCTCGGACCACGCCATCTTCTTTCTCCGACCGTTTTTCCAGTGGTTCGACCGGTTCTTTTTCGGCCTCCGGGATCGCTACGTCAATCTCGTCGGCCGGGTTCTGTCCCGGAAGAAGCGTTATCTCGCCGTATTTGTCGTGATCGTGGTCCTTTTCGGGGCGCTCTTTATGCGGATGCCGACGGGCTACCTCCCCGATGAAGACCAGGGGATCCTCCTCTGCCAGATCCTTCTGCCCACGGGCGCCACCCTGGAGCA
>JAKQWJ010000057.1 GCA_029562045.1 Spirochaetota bacterium
CGAGACCCCCAGGATGCCCAGCTGGGGGCTGTTCAGGACCGGAGTGAAGCTTTCGATGCCCAGGGCGCCCAGATTGGTTACGGTGAAGGTTCCGCCGGAGAGCTCCTCCGGAGAGATCCTGCCCTCCAGACAGGCCCGGGCCAGGCGCTTCGCTTCGGTGGAGAGGCGCCTCAGCGGCAGGAGGTCGGCGTTCCTGATCACCGGCACCAGGAGCCCCCTGGGGGTGTCCACCGCGAAGCCCAGGTGGACCCGCCGGAACCGCAGGATCCGGTCCCCCAGCCAGTGGGCGTTCATCTCCGGGAAGAGGGGAAGGACCCGGGAGACGGCGTACAGGACCAGGTCGTTCAGGGTGATGCCCGACAGGCCCGAGTCCTGGGGGGAGTCCTTCAACCTCTTTCGGAATCCCAGGAGCACCCGGGCGTCGGCGCCGGAGTGCAGGGTTAGCTGGGCATGACTCATCAGGGAGGAGAGCATCCTCTCGGCGATGAGCTTTCGGACGCTCCGCACCGGAATCTCCTCCACCGGGCCGGGGAAATCCGCCGCCGCGGCGGCGCCGGGGCCGGAAGCGGTGGCGGCGGAGGTTCCGGCGGCGGGTACGGGGCCGGCGGCGGGGGTTTTTCGGGGAACCAGGTCCGCCAGGGCGACCCGCCCGCCGGGACCGCTGCCCCGGGCGGGGGCTTCCAGGCCGCCGACCGGGTCTCCCGCCAGGGCCGCCGCGGCGGCGGGGCTCAGGGGTTCCCGGGCCTCCAGGACGGCGAGGACGTCCTTTTCCACGATCCGTCCCCCGGGGCCGGTTCCGGAGACGCCTTCCAGGGAAAGACCCCGGGCAGCCGCCAGCCTCCGGGCCCGGGGCGAGGCTTTTCCGGTGCCGGGCCTGGCGCCGGGGTCGGCCCCGGCTGCCAGGCCGGCTGTCAGGCCGGGTTTTGAGCCCGGCGCCAGGCCGGCTGTCAGGCCGGTGGTGGTCCCTACCGCCCGAGCCGCCGGAGCCGCGTGTCCGGAAACGGAAGCAGGGGGCGCGACGGGCGCCGCAGGAGGCGGGGCCGCCGGCACGGAGACCCGGGCCGCCTCCGCGGAGGCTCCGGCAGCCGGTCCGGTCCGCTCGGCCGGGGCCGCGGGAGCCGCTGCCGCCGCGCCGTGGGGAATCTTCTCTCCCGCCCGGCCGATGAAGGCGATGGGTTCCAGCACCGGAACCTCCGCGCCCCGGGGCCGGAGTATCTTCAGGAGAACGCCGTCCTCGGGAGCCTCCACCTCGAAGGCGGCCTTGTCGGTCTCCACCTCGCAGAGGATCTCGCCGGCTTTTACCGGCTCGCCCTCCTTTTTCCTCCATTCCAGGATGAGGCAGCTTTCCACCGATTGTCCCTGCCGGGGCATGAGTACTTCCGTGGCCATGGGTTCTCCTTTCTCATACGATTTCCAAAGCGATGCCCGACTCCTGGATGAGCTGCCGCGCGGCGGTGTCCATGTCGGAGTCGCTTATGATCCGGCTGACGGCGGTGATGGGAAGGACCCGGACGAAGCCCACCTTCCCATACTTGGCGCTGTCCGCCACCAGAACGGTTTCCTGGGCCTGGGCGGCCATTTTCTTGACGATCTCCGCCCCCTCCACCAGGTGGGTGGTGAGTCCTTTTTCCATGGAAAAACCGTCGGTTCCCACGAAGGCCCGGCGGACGTGGAACCTGTCCAGTTCCAGGAGGGCGATGGGGCCCACGGTGGACTCGGTGCTGGGCCGAAAATCTCCGCCGACGAGAGTCAGCCGGATCGCCGGGTTGGCCCGGGCATAGGGGATGAGGAGAAAATTGTTGGTGACGATGCTGATGTCCCTTTTACCGAAGAGGTAGCGGGTGATCAGGGCGGTGGTGGTGCCCGCTTCGATCATGATGGTGTCCCCGTCCTCCACCAGGGCCGCCGCGGCCTTGGCGATGCGGTTCTTCTCCTCCACCCGGTCCCGCTGGTGCTCCATCATGTCCGGATGGAAGGTGGGAAAGGCTCCGCCCCAGGTGCGGAGGATGTAGCCCTTTTTCGCCAGGGTGTTCAGGCTCGTCCGGACCGTGACCGCCGAGACTCCCAGATGCCGGCCCAGTTCGGCCACCGTCACCGAGGGGTCGTCGGAAATGAGATCCAGGATCTCCTTTTCCCTGTCCGTCATGTTCGCCAGCATACTCTCTCCTTTTGCTTGCCTTTCCAAATGCTTGCGAATAGCTTTTATTTTACTTCGCATTGGGAAAAAGTCAAGCTCTTTTTTCCGCTGGAATATTTTCCCCTTCTATGCTATGTATCCCGATGAAATGGAAAGCCTCGACAGCCTTCTTCACCGCCGGGACAAGCTCCGGAGAATAGTATTCCTGCAGTGTCTGTCCTTCGCGGCCATGGGCGCGGGGAACACCTTTCAGAGTCTGTATCTGAAGCACATCGTGCTGCGACCCGACGGAAGACCCTACTACGACCTCATCGGAGTTCTTCTTTTCGCCCAGGCCGGGGCGGGAATGCTGGGCACCCCCATCGCCGGGTATCTGGCGGACCGGTTCAAGATCCAGAACCGGATACTGTTCTTCTGCGCCCTGGTGGTGGTGGCAAGCTCCCTGGTGACGGCGGTCCCCGCTCTGGCGGGAGGGGCGGGGAGCATCCCCCTGCGCATCCTCTTCCCCGTTTTTCTCGTGTCCCTGTCCCTGAACGGCATGTTCTTCCGGCCCATAAGCCCCATCATCGATACCGAGACCCTGGATTACCTGCACGAGCGGTACGGCAGCGGGGACCGTTACGGGAGCATCCGTCTCTTCGGCTCCCTGTCCTGGGCTGCCACCGCCATCCTTTTCGGGCACATCATGCAGCGCACCGGTCTTTTCCAGCTCACCATCTTCGGTTACGCCGCCGGTTTCGCGGCCCTGGCGCTGGTGGCGCGGTCGGGCTTCCGGGCGAAGATCACCTCGGTGCGGATCCCCTGGGAGCATCTGAAAAAGGACGGAATGTACCAGGCCATGCTGGTCTTCTCGTTCATCATGGGGATCGCCATAAACAGCTCCTACAATTTCACCAGCTACCTCATGGAGGACGCCCGGGCGGGTTATTTCGAGATCGGCCTGGCCTTCGGTCTGGCGGCCCTTCCTGAGGTTCCCATCATGCTCTTTTCCCGAAAACTGCGGACGCGGCTGGGCAGCCGGGGAATGATCATCGCCGGATCCCTGGTGATGGTGCTGAAGCTCTATTTCCTCGTCCGGGTTTCCCATACGAAGGCCGTCTGGGCCTTCATACTGGTTCACTGCATGCACGGGATCGGTTTTTCGCTGTTCTTTCTCGGGATCATCGATATCATGGATCGGCGGGCCCACGCCGACCTTCGGGCGACCTACCAGAACCTTTTCTACCTCGTCTGGAGTTTCGCCATAGCCTGCGGGAGTCTCTTCGCCGGTTACGTCATCGGACGGTTTGGAAACGCCGGCCTCATGGCGGCGGACGGGGCGATAGCCATGGCGGCGCTGGCCTTCTTTCTCCTTTTCGTCCGGGGTTACGGGCCGGACAGGGGACAAACCCTACCTGTAGAGTCGGAGCGCGGGCCGTGACTCCATATCCGGTGATTGTCCCATAAAATTATAATAAAAAATCACACCGGACATATTGACATTGGATTTAAATAGGAGTACTAGTTGCATATACTCTTCTCGAGGAGAGACAAAGAGAATGATCGAAAAACTTGTGGTCATTGAAGAGGAACCTCCCAGTCTCACGGAGGAACCTCCCGAGCCTGTTCCGGCCCGGTTGGGGGACCTCCCACCCCGGTCTGCAGAGATTCCCTCCGGAATCCCTGCCTATTCCCGCCCGATACAGCTGAAGCTGGTCAAACCCAACGCGAAGCACTCGGCCCGTTCCCGGGATTACCGTCTCCGTTTCCATCCCGGTGTGAGCCAGGCCGAATGGGATGATTGGACCTGGCAGATCGCCCACCGCATCACCACCCTGGAACAGCTGGGACGGGTCATTCATCTCAGCGACGGGGAAAGCCGGGTCTTCCAGGATCGGAAAGAGGGAATTCCTCTGTCCATAACCCCGTATTACGCCTCCCTGCTGGACCCCTTCGATCCCGCCCAGGCTCTGCGGCGCACGGTGGTTCCCTCGATTTACGAATACCTTCTGTCCCCCGGGGAGGACCAGGATCCTCTTTCGGAGGAGAAGGACACCGTGGTCCCCGGCCTGGTTCACCGGTACCCTGACAGGGTGCTGTTTCTCGTCACCTACGCCTGTTCCACCTACTGCCGCTACTGCACCCGGTCCCGGGCGGTGGGGGACGGCGTCTGCGACACCGGCATCGGACGCTGGGAACAGGCCCTGGCCTACATCCGGGACCACTCCGAGGTCCGGGACGTCCTCATCTCCGGTGGAGACCCTCTGACGCTGCCCGACGAGGCCCTGGACTGGCTCCTCTCCCGGATCGCCGCCATCCCCCATGTGGAGTTTATCCGCATCGGCACCAAGGTCCCGGCGGTGCTGCCCCAACGGATCACCCGGTCCCTGATCAAGGTCCTGCGGCGCTACCGGCCCCTGTTCATCAGCATTCACGCCACCCACCCGGACGAGATCACTCCGGAGATGCGCCAGGCCTGCGGCCGGCTGGCGGACGCGGGCATCCCCCTGGGGAGCCAGACCGTGTTGCTGGCGGGGGTCAACGATTCGGTGGAAACCATGACGAAGCTCTTCCACGGGCTTCTGACCATGCGGGTGCGGCCCTACTACCTGTACCAGTGCGACCCCATCCCGGGCTCCAACCACTTCCGGACCAGCGTGGCCAAGGGGCTGGAGATCATCCGGGGGCTCCGAGGCCACACCACCGGCTACGCCGTGCCGACCTACGTCATCGACGCCCCCGGCGGGGGGGGGAAGATCCCCCTGCTGCCGGAGTATGCGATGGGTTACGAGAACGGCGATCTCCTGCTGAAAAATTACGAGGGAAAGACCTTTCGTTACCCCGACCCGGGGGCGTCGGAAGACCGGTTCATCCGATGCTGAACCTGGGTCTGACCTACGACCTGAAGGACGATTACCTCGCCTCCGGCCTGTCGCCGGAGGCGGCGGCGGAGTTCGACAGCCCCGAGACCGTGGAGGGAGTG
>JAKQWJ010000064.1 GCA_029562045.1 Spirochaetota bacterium
CGACCAGGTCCAGGTCACCGCCTACCGGGGCAGGGAAAAGAAAGTCTTCACCCTGGTTCTGTCGGAGCGGCCCGAAAGCTTTCAGTGGGAATGACATGGGTCGCTTCACCGTTTCCGCCTCCTTTTCCCCCGCGGGGGACCAGCCGGGGGCCATCGAAAAACTCGCCGCGGGAGTGCTGGCGGGAGACCGCTTCCAGACCCTGAAGGGGGTGACCGGCTCGGGGAAGACCTTCACCATGGCCAAGATCATCGAGGCCTCCTCGCTGCCCACCCTGGTGATCTCCCACAACAAGACCCTGGCGGCCCAGCTCTACCGGGAGTTCCGGGACTTCTTTCCCCGCAACGCCGTGGAGTACTTCGTGTCCTACTACGATTATTACCAGCCCGAAGCCTACGTGGCCTCCAAGGACCTGTACATCGAAAAGGACTCCTCCATCAACGACGAGATCGACCGCATGCGCCTGTCCGCCACCACCTCCTTGAGCGAACGCAGCGACGTCATCGTGGTGGCCACGGTGTCCTGCATCTACGGCCTGGGAAGCCCGGACATGTACCGGGACATGCGGGTGCGGCTGGATCGGGGCGACCGGACCGACCCGACCAGGATCCGCTCCAAACTGGTGGCCCTGCAGTACGAAAGGAACGACGCGGTCCTGAAACGGGGCTCCTTCCGGATCCGGGGGGATGTGCTGGAGATCTGCCCCGCCTACCAGGAAGAGGCCTACCGGGTGGAGTTCGACTGGGACGAGGTGCGGAGCATCAGGAAGTTCCACCCCCTGACGGGGGATATCCTGGGAACCCAGGACACCCTGTTCATCTACCCCGCCAAGCACTTCGTTATGCCCGAGGAGCAGGTGCGGCGGGCGGTGGGCAGGATCCGGGAGGAGATGGAGGAGCGCTGCCGGGAACTGGAGACGGGGAACCGCCTGGTGGAGGCCCAGCGCCTCCGGGCCCGGACCGAGTACGATCTGGAGATGCTGGCCGAGATGGGCTACTGCCCGGGGATCGAAAACTACTCCCGCCACCTCTCGGGGCGGGAGGCGGGGGAGCGCCCGGCGGTGCTGATCGACTACTTCCCCGAGCGCTACCTCTGCTTCATCGACGAGTCCCATGTGACCATGCCCCAGCTCCGGGCCATGTACAACGGCGACCAGGCCCGGAAGCGGAGCCTGGTGGAGTACGGCTTCCGCCTTCCCTCGGCGCTGGACAACCGGCCCCTGCACTACGCGGAGGTGGAAAGCCTGCTGGACTCGACGGTCTTCGTATCCGCCACCCCCGGGCAGGAGGAGATGGACAAGTCCGTCCGGGTGGTGGAGCAGCTCATCCGGCCCACGGGGCTCCTGGACCCCCGCATCGAGGTCAGGCCCACGGAGGGGCAGATCGAGGACCTCTACGGGGAGATCCGCCGCCGCATCGACGCCGGGGAGCGCACCCTGGTGACGACGCTGACCAAGAAGATGGCGGAGGACCTGACGGACTATCTGCAGGGCCTGGGCTTGCGGGTCCGCTACCTCCATTCGGAGGTGGAGACCATCGAGCGGGTGGAGATCCTCACCGACCTGCGGGGGGGGAAGTTCGACGTGCTGGTGGGGATAAACCTCCTCCGGGAGGGGCTGGACCTGCCGGAGGTTTCCCTCATCGCCATTCTGGATGCGGACAAGATCGGCTTTCTCCGCTCCGCCACCAGCCTGATCCAGACCATCGGCCGGGCGGCGCGGAACGTGAACGGCGCGGTCATCATGTACGCCGACCGCCGGTCCCCGGCCATGGAGGAGGCCATCTCCGAAACCGGCCGCCGCCGCCGCATCCAGGAGGCCTACAACAGCGAACACGGCATCACCCCCCAGACCATCCGGAAGGCGGTGGTGGACATCCTGGAACGGCGCGGCGAGGAGAGGCGGGGAACGGAGCTGATCAACCTGCAGGTTCTGGAGCGGAGCTACGACATCCGGAAACCCGGGGATCGCCGGGCCCTGCTGAAGGCGCTGGAGACCCAGATGCGGGAGCACGCGAAGAATCTGGAGTACGAGGCGGCGGCGGTGGTCCGGGACGAAATCGCCCGGATCCGCGGGGAGGGCTGAGAAAAAACGCCCGCCTCCGGGACTTCCGCGGAAACGGGCGGGGTCCGGCCGCCGCGGGGAAGCCGCGGCGCCCGAAGGGCGCTGCGGATCCGTGCGGAAGCCGGCAGGGCCTTACTTCGCCACCTTCATCTTGACGGTGTAGAGGTCGGGCCTCCAGTCCCGCTTGATTTCCATCACCAGGTCCAGGTCGGTCACACCCTTGGTGAACGTGTACTTCCGCTTCGCGTCCGCGCAGGTGAAGGAAAAGGACACTCCCGCGGCTCCGGGGGTGATTTTGAACTCGCTGATCTTGTTCCGGAAATCGTAGAGGACCTTGCCTGCGGTGTCGAGGATGCGGATATTGTCCGAGCTGAGTTCCCAGACCGCATTGTAGTTGTGGTCCACCCATTTTCCCTTGGGTAGACTGCTGGTGTCCACGTTCTGGCCGAAGACCAGGGCCGCGGCGAAAAGAAGGACGGTCAGAAGCAGGATTCTTTTCATGTGAAGTCTCCTTTGTTCAGGAAATGTGCTATGTCTCATAATATTACGCCAATCGGGAAATAAATCCAAGACCGACGGGAAGAAATTTTTCCGTTCATCGCCTATAATGGGTTCATGATAGCCATACTCGGAGCGATGGACGGGGAGATCGCCGAATTCCTGGGCGCCCTGGATCGGAAAAAAGAGGAAAGATGGACGGATTTCGTTTTCCACACCGGCATGCTGGAAGACCGGGAAGTGGTGGTGATGAAATCCGGCGTCGGCAAGGTCATGGCGGCCATGGTGACCCAGCGCCTCATCGATGCGTACAGGCCCCGGGCGGTCATCTTCACCGGTCTGGCGGGGGGCATTTCGGACAGGCTGGAGATCGGAGACACCCTGGTGGCCGAGGACTGCATCCAGCACGACCTGGACG
>JAKQWJ010000074.1 GCA_029562045.1 Spirochaetota bacterium
GAAGGTCGCGTTCTCCAGGGCCCGCACCATGTCCTGGATCTCTTTTTCCGTTTTGAAGGGCCCTTTGCCGTCGCCGTACCGGATCAGGGAGGCGGTGAAGGAGGTCTTGCCCTTCCGCAGCCGCAGATCCAGAGTCCAGTACTCCTCGGGGATGAAGGATTCCACCTCCGCTTCCCGCTCGCAGATGAGCCGCAGGGCCACGCTCTGGACCCGGCCGGCGGACAGGCCGTTCTTCACCTTCTCCCAGAGGATGGGCGAGAGGTTGTAACCCACGATGCGGTCCAGGACCCGCCGGGCCTTCTGGGCGTTGACCTTGTCCATGGCGATTTCCCCGGGGCTGGCCACGGCCTCCCGGATGGCGGTGGGGGTTATTTCGTTGAAGACGATGCGGCCCACTTTCAGGTTCGGGTCTTTTTTCAGAAAGGCCTGCTGCAGGTGGTAGGAGATCGCCTCCCCCTCCCGGTCGTTATCCGAAGCCAGAAGGACCCGCCCCGCCTTTTTGGCCTGGGTGACCAGGTCCTTCAGAATCTTGGCCTTCCCCCGGACGGTGATGTATTCCGGCTCGAAGTTGTTCTCCACGTCGATGGCGATCCGCGATTTCGGCAGGTCTATCAGGTGCCCCATGGAGGCCATGACGGTGTACCCGGGACCCAGGTACTTCTCTATGGTTTTGGCCTTGGCCGGAGATTCGACGATGAGCAGCGTTTGGGGCTTTTTTTCAGCCATTTCCCAGTCTCCTAAAGTAATGTCCCCGCGGGCGGGGAGTGTTTCCTTCCAGTTCCTCCTGGAGAAACAGGGCCAGGGATCTTCCGGGCGCTCCGGAGTCCCCGGGGCCCCTCCGTTCCGGTCCGGCGGGCACCCGTGAGTCCCCCGGGCGCCGGGTCCCGGGGGACCATTCCTCGAGGATCGCATCCAGGGAGAATATCGCCGGGGCGCCGTCCTCCGCAAGCCTGCGGAGACCCGCCCCGTTTTCCCCCTCCAGGCAGCCGCCGTGGACGAAGAGGTCCCGGCCCTGCTCCAGCGCGTAGTCCGCCGTCAGAAGCGCCCCGGACTTCAGGGGCGCCTCCACGATGACCACGCCGCGGCAGAGCCCGCTGATGATCCGGTTCCGCGCCGGGAAGTGGTGCCGCCGCACACCCTCGCCGGGGGCGTACTCCGTCAGCGCCAGCCCCCCCGCCTCGAGGATGGACTCCGCCAGCCCCCGGTGGGAGACGGGGTAGATCCCGTCCGCCCCGTTTCCCAGCACCGCCACGGTGAGTCCCCCGGCGTCCAGACAGCCCCGGTGGGCTTCCCCGTCGATGCCCCGGGCGAGACCGGACACCACGGGAATCCCGGCCTCCGCGGCCTGGAATGCCAGCTCGTAGGCGGCCCGCCGCCCCGCCCCGGTGGGCATCCGGGTCCCCACCACGGCCAGGGCGGGGCGGGACCAGTCCGGCAGGGCTCCCCGGGCGAACAGCAGGAAGGGAGGGTCGTAGATCTCCCGCAGCTGGGGTGGGTAACCCGGTTCCGTCCAGGGGAGAATCCGGATCTTCCGGGACTCGGCGGCGCGGTGGTGTTTTTCCGCCTCCGCCGCCAGGTCCCCGGGGCGCCAGACCAGATTGCGAAGGCGCCGGCCCGCCAGAAGGGCGGCATCCACCGGACGCAGGCGCAGAAAGCCGTCCAGGGTCCGGACCGCATCCAGGACCCGGAGCTTCTCGTCCCATCGAAGACAGGGGATCCGGTTTACCGCCAGGAGAAGAACGGGATCGGTCATCGCACCGCTTCCTCCAGGATGAGCCGCCTGTTCCGCCGGGCCTCGTCCCGTCGGCTGCCCGCGGCGGGGATGTTCAGAATCCGGTCGTATGCGGCCAGGGCCTCCTCCGGCCGCCCCAGGGAGTACTGCAGCCGCCCCAGAAGGAACAGGGCGTCCACGTTGTCTTTCTCCCGGTCCAGGATTTTCTGCGTCAGAGGAAGGGCATCGGCCTCCCGGCCCAGTTCGAAGGCGTACAGGATGGCCAGACCGTAGAGGGCCTGGACGTACGCGGGGTCCAGCAGGATCGCCCGCAGGTAAGAGGACTCGGCGGTTTCCAGAAGAGTCCCCCTCTCCCCCGGGTCCCGCACCGCCTTGGACATCCGGGCCGCCGCGATGGCCCGGAACAGAAAGAGGGGCGACTGTTCGGAATGGATCTCCACCGCCCGGTCCAGCGCCTCCAGGGCCGGGCCGTACATGTCCCTGTCCAGGTAGGCCAGGGCGAGGAGCTTGTAGTAGGAGCCCAGTTTCTCCGTGGCCTGGACCTTTTCGTCCACCTTTTTCCTGAACACCGCCACATCCTTCTCCAGCTCGGCGATCCGGGCGTCGGAGGTCCGGCCCCCCTCGTGGACGGGCGACTCGAGCTCCAGGAGCCGCTTCGCCGTGGCCGTGTCCTTCCGGGAGCAGGCGGCCGCCAGCAGCGCCGGGATCAGGAGAAGAAGAATGGCAGCTGTACGCCGGTCCCTTCCAAGCATCACGGGCCTTTTTCCCCCTCCGCTTCGGCCAGAATTTTCACCGTCGCCGAGGCGCCGATCCGGTCCGCCCCCGCCTGGATCAGGGCCCGGGTGAAGGCCAGATCCCGGATGCCGCCGGAGGCCTTCACCCCCCGGTCGCCTCCCGCCACGGCCCGCAGAAGCCGGACATCCTCCAGCGTCGCGCCCCCGGCGCTGAAACCCGTGGAGGTTTTCAGAAAATGGGCCCCCGCCAGCAGCGAGGTGATCCCCGCCAGGATCTTCTCCTCCTCCGTCAGGAGGCAGGTCTCCAGGATGACCTTGACCAGGTGGCCCTCCGCAGCCTCCACCGTCCGGCGGATGTCCCGGAAAAGGGCCTCCCAGTTGCCGTCCTTGGCGATGCCCACGGGGATCACCGTGTCGAACTCCCGGCAGCCCTGCTTCAGGGCACGCTTCACCTCCTCCGCCTTGCAGCGGGAGTCGCTGTAACCCAGCGGGAACCCGATGACGGTGCAGACCTTGACCTCCGTCCCCCGGAGCAGTTCCGCCGCCTGCTCCACCCGGTTCGGGGGAACGCAGACGGAGGCGACGCCGTGGGAACGGGCCTCCCCGCACAGGGCGGTGAAAACCGATTCGTCCGCCTCGGGCTTCAGCGCGGTGTGGTCGAACCAGACGGCCAGCGGGCTCCCCGCCGGGGTCCTGACGGGAATCCTCGACGCGGGAACCGGCAGCAGGCCCGAACGCTCCAGTCGCAGGATCATCCGTTTTCGCAGACCGTCGATCCCGACGCTTGTGTCTTCGTGCATAGCCAGCCTCACTCCTTCTATCCCCGGGGGTGATACTCCCGATGGGATTTCCGCAAAGTATCCTGATCCACCCGGGTATAGATCTGGGTGGTGGATATATCCGCATGCCCCAGCAGCTCCTGCACCGCCCGGAGGTTCGCCCCGCCCCGGAGCAGATGAGTGGCGAAGGAGTGCCGGAGACCATGCACCTTCCCCCCTCCCCGGTGTCCGGACAGAAGGCCCTGGAACCGCTTCCAGATCCCCTTCCGCCCCAGCGGGTCCCCCCGGCGGTTCAGGAAAAAAGCGCCCGTCGGCCCCTTCGGAGGTTTGCGCCGCGCCTCCAGGAGAGGCCTCCCCTCCTGAAGGTACCGGCCCATCCAGAGGTCCGCCTCTCCGCCGATGGGCACCAGCCGTTCCTTGCTCCCCTTCCCCAGCACCCGCAGAACCCCCTCCCTCCGGTGAACCCGGTCCAGGGTCAGACCCGCGGCCTCGGAAACCCGGAGACCGCAGGAATAGATGACCTCGAAGAGGCAGCGGTCCCGAAGCCCCTCGGGCTTGTCCAGATCCGCGGCGGCCAGGATCCCGTCGATCTCCTCCACCGAGAAGACCTCCGGAATCCGCCGGGAGGGCCGAGGCAGCCGGAGCCGCTCCGCGGGATTGGCGGGGCAGAGTCCGTCCCGGACCAGAAAGCGGTAAAACCCCCGGAGAGCGCTCTGGGCCTTCGCCGAGGAGCGGGCGGAAAGACCGTCCTCGTCCCGGCGGTTCTGCAGGTACCGGGCCAGAAGCGCCGGGTCCGCCTGCGCCGCGGGAACTCCCTCCCGGTCCAGGAATCCCAGGAAAAAGCGGATCTCCCGCAGATAGGTTTCCACCGAGGGCGCGGCCAGGTTCCGCTCCACCAGGAGATGCTTTTCGAAGTCCGCCGCCAGGACCGTTTCCACCGTCTACTTTCCCGCCTGCCGGTAACGGAGCACTGCGGGGATTCCCATGTCGTCGTTCTGGAACAGTTCCCCGCCCCCCCGGGAGGGCTTGCCGCTGGTGATCTTGACCCACTCCTCCAGGGACATCACATCCCCGGTTCTGGCCTTTTCCGCCGTCTCCTGGGCCCGGGGTTCCGCCGCGGGGGGCTTGGAGAAGCCCGTGGCGATAACGGTCACCCGGATCTCGTCGTCCAGCTCCTCGTCGATGGCGTTTCCCGCTATGACCAGGGCGCCTTCATCAGCGTTGGCGGTGATGATGTTCAGGATCTCCTCGTATTCGTTCAGGGAGAAGTCGCTTCCCCCGGTAACGTTGACCAGGATCCCCTGGGCCCCTTCGATGTGCGCGTCCTCCAGAAGGGGATTGTTGATGGCGTTGGTGGCCGCGTCCACCGCCCGGTTGTCGCCGTTGCCCACCCCGATGCCCATCAGGGCGTCGCCCTGACCCCGCATGATGGTCCTGACGTCGGCAAAATCGATGTTGATCTCCCCGGGTTTGGTGATCAGGTCCGAAATGCCCTGAACCCCCTGGCGCAGGACGTCGTCGGCCAGGGAGAAGGCCTGCTTGATGGGGGTCCGCCGGTCCACGATCTTCAGCAGATGCTGGTTGGGGATGGTGATCAGGGTGTCCACCGACTGGTGGAGCTTGCGGATCCCCTCCTCCGCCAGCTGCATCTTCCTCTTTCCCTCGAAGTCGAAGGGCTTCGTCACCACCGCCACGGTCAGGATCCCCAGGTCCTTGGCGATCTGGGCGATGACCGGGGCGGCGCCGGTGCCGGTGCCGCCCCCCATGCCGGCGGTGATGAATACCATGTCCGCCCCGCGGATGTAATCCTGGATCCGGTCCCGGTCCTCCAGGGCCGCCTTTTCCCCCACCTCGGGGATGCCGCCGGCCCCCAGACCGCCGGTGAGCTTGGTTCCCAGGGGCATCCGAAACTCGGCACCGGACATCTGCAGCGCCTGCAGGTCCGTGTTGACGGCGATGAACTGCACATTCTTCAAGCCCGCGGCGATCATCCGGTTCACGGCGTTGCTCCCCCCGCCCCCGACGCCGATGACCTTTATCACCGTCAGACTCGACACATTGTCATCCAGTATCTCGATCGTCATGTTCCCCCCCCATTACGCCCGCCGGCGCTTTATTCAAAAAAGTTTCTGAACCATTGCCTCATCGACGTGAATATGCCGGACCTCGGCCCGTCCTTTGCCGCCCCCTCCCGGGCCTGCGGGTCGGCGAACCGGGCCCCGTACATGACCAGCCCCACCGCGGAAGCGATTTCGGGCCGCCGGTACTCCTCCACCAGCCCCCCCAGCCGCGTGGGCAGCCCCACCCGGGCGGCGGTTCCGAAAACCTCCTGGGCCAGTTCCACCGACCCGGGGAGCTGGGCGCCGCCCCCGGTCAGGACCACTCCACCGTTGAGCCGGCCCGCGAAGCCCTTCTTTTCGATCCGGTCCCGGACGATGGAAAAAATTTCCGCGATCCGCGGCTGGATGATGGCGCAGAGGTCACGCCGGGCCAGAGCCAGGGGCGGCCGCCCGCCCAGGCCGGGGATGATGGTTTCCTCTCCGGGCTCCACCAGCGAAAAATGGCAGCAGCCGGACTCCCGTTTCAGCCGCTCCGCGGTTTCCACCGGCGTCTTCAGCATGATCGAAATGTCCCCCGTCACCTGGGCGCCCCCCAGGGGAATGACGTTGGTGTAATAGGGGGCCCCCTCGATGTGGACCAGGATGTCGGTGGTTCCCCCCCCCAGATCGATGAGCAGGGACCCCAGGTCCTTCTCCTCCCGGGACAGCACCGCCTCCGCCGCCGCCAGGGACTCCAGCACGATGGCCTCCACCTTGAAGCCCGCCCGATTGACGCATTTCACCAGGTTCTGAGCCGAGGTCACGGAGCCGGTGATGATGTGGACCTCCGCCTCCAGCCTCACGCCGATCATGTCCAGGGGGTTGCGGATGCCTCCCTGGTCGTCCACGATGTACTCCTGGGGAATGACATGCAGGATCTCCCGATCCATGGGGATGACCACCGCCTTGGCCGCCTCGATGACCCGATCCATGTCGGATTGGGTTATCTCCCGCCCCTTTCCGGTCACCGCCACCACACCCCGGGAGTTGATCCCCTCGATGTGGCTCCCCACGATTCCGGTGATCACGCTGGAGACTTCCCTGCCGGACATCAGTTCGGCGGCCTCCACGGCGGCGGAGACGGATTTCAGGGTGGATTCGATGTTTATCACCACGCCGCGGCGCAGACCGAAGGAGGGGCTGGTGCCGACCCCGGTGATCGCGAGTTTTCCGTCATTGTCGAACTCGCCGATGACGGCGCAGACCTTGGTGGTTCCCACGTCCAGACCGACGATTACGTTATCCGCGGGCAAAATCACCCCTCCTTCCTGATGCGGTAAATGATGTCTCCAGTTCTAAAATCTATTTCTTCCAGCTTGTCAAGCAGGTTTTCCCGGCTCATCACGTCCAGGACCATCAGGGCCATCTTGCATCTCTCCTCCGTCAGGGCTCCTTCCATCCGGATGGGCGTGCGGAAATGCACGGGATACAGGAGGATTTCAAAGGCCTCCTCCCCCTTGCGGACGATCCTCAGCTCCGAGAAGCTGCCGAAGACCGCCGGAGCGCCGGTCCTCAGGGCGTGCAGATCCCGGAGCAGCCCCTCCAGCATTCCCGGAAGCCGGACCCCCGCCCGGACCCCTTCGAACCGTATGCCCGACAGAACCGGAAGCGCCGGGTCCGCCGCGGCGGCGCCGATGCTGAACACCACCCCCTCCTCGTCGAAGGCCAGGGGCAGGGTCCCTTTTCCGGTCTCGGCGAAGGCCACCGCCAGGGGCCGCCGCGCCTGGGCGCGGATCCGGAGGGAATCGGGGAAAGACTTTTCCACCACCGCGCTCTTTATCCCGGGCCAGGCCTCCAGATTACGCCGGACGGTCTCCTCCCTCACCGCGAAGAATTGAGGCCTGCCTTCGAGCCCCGCGATGGACAGAAGCCGCCCCCGGTCCAGCGGAAGCTCCCCCTCCACGATTATCCGGGAAATCCGGAGTTTCGGGGCCAGAAGGAGATGAAAAACCCCCTGTCCCGCGAGAACTGCGAGCACAAGCCCGATGATGAGGCCCGGCAGGCGTCCGGCCCACCTCCCCCGTTTTTCCAGGACCCTCCCTTCGTAGAGGATATTGTCAGCCATGGCGGACCTCCTCGGGTTCGCCGGAGCCGCGGGACAGATTCAGAAGGAGGCCGCAGAGGAGAAGGGTCGAAATGACCGAGGACCCGCCGGAAGAAAAGAACGGAAGCGGTATTCCGGTGGCGGGAACCGCGCCGGAAACCACCGCCATGTTCAGCAGCCCCTGGAAGAGCACGCAGGTGGTCGCCCCGAAGGCCAGGCAGAAACCGTAGAAATCCTCCCGGCGCCGGGCGATTCCGTAGCCCCGATGGGCGAAGACGAGAAAAAGAAACACCACCAGCGCCACGCCGAGGAACCCCAGCTCCTCGCCCAGGACCGCGAAGACGAAGTCCGAATGCGCCTCCGGGAGTCCCCCCAGTTTCCTCGTTCCCTGGCCGATGCCGGTTCCCCAGAAACCGCCTTTCATCAGGGCGTTTCTGGCCGCCAGAATCTGAAAATCCGCCCCCGCCGGGTCACGGCCGGGCTCCAGAAAGCTGATGATCCTCTGGATCCGGTGTTCCTTCGAAAAAAGAAGATAGGCCCCCGCGGGCAGCGAGAGGGCGAGCATCAGAAACAGATGCCCCAGCCGCACCCGGGCGATGAAAAACAGCGACAGCCCCAGCATCAGAAGGAACAGGGCGGTGGAAAAATCGTTCTGCATGTAGGTGAGTCCCGCGAAGGACAGCACAACCAGAAGAGGCGGCAGAAGGGAATTGAGAAAATCGTCCATCCGGTCCCGCTTCTTCCGGAGAATGAAGGCCAGGTACAGGACGAGTGTCACCTTCGCCAGCTCCGAGGGCTGGAAGGACTGACCCATCACCACGATCCACCGTCGGGCCCCCAGGATGCGGGGCGCCGCACCGGGGACGAAGCACAGGAGCATCAGGGTCAGGGACAGAAGCAGAAGCGGCATGGTGAGCCTGTGCAGAACCCGCAGCGAGAGCCTGGACATCACCACCATCGCCGCCCCGCCCACGGCCACCCAGAGGGCCTGGCGCCGGATGAAGTAATAGGGGTCCCGGAAAACCGTCAGGGCCCTGTGGTAGGAGGCGGAAAACATCACCCCCAGCCCCAGACCCGCCAGAATGATGATCAGGGACACGAAAAACGCGTCGGTTGGTCGGGCTTCTATTTTGTCGGGGACGAACCGGGCGCGCATCACTGAATCTTCAATGTCGAAAGACTCAGGATGACGAACAGCCCGCCCAGAATCCAGAAACGGACCACCACCTTCACCTCCGGCCAGCCTTTCAGTTCGAAATGATGATGCAGCGGGGCCATCAGAAAAACCCGCTTTCCCGTGAGCTTGAAATACCCCACCTGAAGCATCACCGACACCGCCTCCATGACGAAGACTCCGCCGATGACCAGAAGCAGGATCTCCTTCTTCACCAGCAGGGACAGCGCCCCCAGGATCCCCCCCAGGGCGAGGCTTCCGGTGTCCCCCATCATGACCTCCGCGGGGTGGGTGTTGTACCAGAGAAAGCCCACCGCCGCCCCCACGTAGGCCAGGCAGAGGACCGTCAGTTCCCCCGCGCCGGGCAGATGGGGTATCTGCAGATAGGTGGCGAAGTCGGCCCGGCCGGACAGGTAGGAGAGAACCGCGAAGGCGACGCCCACCATGATCACCAGCCCAGTGGCCAGACCGTCCAGCCCGTCGGTAAGGTTCACCGCGTTGGAAAAGCCCACCTGCAGCAGCACCGCGAAGGGGATCCACAGCAGTCCCAGATCGAAGACCGGCCCCTTGAACATGGGAACGTACAGTAGCGTCGTGTAGGGAGTCTTATAAATGAACAGAAGAGTGGCAATTGTGGTGGCCACGGTGAACTGGCCCATCAGCTTGACCCGGACCGAAAGCCCCCGGGAGTTCTTCCGGAAAATTTTCAGTCCGTCGTCGATGAAACCCACCGCGCCGAAACCCAGGGTGGCGAAGAGCATGATCCAGGTGTACATGTTGCGGATATCCTGCCAGAGCAGGACCGAGACCACGATGGCCATGATGATCATGACCCCTCCCATGGTGGGGGTCCCGGATTTGACCAGATGGGTCTTCGGCCCGTCGCTGCGCACCTCCTGCCCCGCCTTCAGGCGCCGGAGAACTCCGATGATGCGGGGCCCCAGCAGGAAAACGATCAGCAGCGAGGTCACCGCGGCGTAGGCGGAGCGGAAGGTTATGTACTGAAAGATATTGAACGGGGTGAAATGCCTCACCAGGGGAAACAGGAATTCCTTAAACACGGCTCCTCCTCAAAGATTCCGTCACCCGCTCCAGGGCCATGCTGCGGGACCCCTTCAGAAGGACCAGGTCCCCCGCCCGGAGAAAAGTGTCCAGGACCCGCTCCAGAGGTCCGATGTCCACGAAGTGGGCCGCGACCCCGGGAAAACCCGGCCCCTCCAGCTCCCGGTAGGCCGCCTCCATTTCCCCGCCCAGCAGAAAAACCCCGTCGAAGCCGCTTTCCCTGAGCTGCGCCCCCAGATCCCGGTGGGCCCCCGGGGAGGACTCCCCCAGCTCTTTCATCGAAGCGAGCACTGCGACCTTGCGGCCCTTCCAGGGGAGGCCCCGCATGAAATCCACCGCCGTGGACATGGAGTCGGGGTTGGCGTTGTAGCAGTCCTGGAGGAAGGTGACCTCCCCGCGGAAAATCTGCCCCCGCCCGAACAGGGGGGCGGTCTCTTCGATGCCGCGCCGGATCGCCTCGTCGGAAACGCCGATTCCCCCGCAGAGGGAAATCGCTCCCAGAGCGTTCCGCAGATTGTGCGGTCCCGGCAGCGGAAACCTCAGAGCCTTCCCCTTCCAGATGATCTCGTACCCCTCCAGGCCCAGATCCCGGACTCCCTCGAAACCGGGGGTGGTTTTTTCCCCGAAGGGCAGAACATCGGCGGCCACACCTTTTTTCAGGAAGGGGAAATACTCATCCCCCTCGTAGACATAGCCCCGGCGGCCCTTGTCCAGCGCCGCCAGAATCCTCTTCTTCTCCGCGGCGATGTTCTCTTTGGAGCCCAGAAGGCCGATGTGGGCGGTCCCGATGTTGGTGATCAGGGCCGCCTGGGGGCGGACGATCCCGGTGAGAATGTCCATCTCACCCCGGCGGTTCATGCCCATTTCGAAGACCGCGTAGCGCGCCTCGTCCTTCACCTCGAAGACCGACAGGGGAAGCCCGATATCGGAGTTCAGGTTTCCCCGGTTCATGAAGGAGGGCGCCTCCCGGGACAGGATGGAACCCACGATCTCCTTGGTCGTCGTCTTCCCGTTGCTCCCGGTGATGCCGATCCGGAAGGCCTTTTTCCCGGCCAGAAAGGACGCGGCCAGACGCTGCAGGGTCTCCAGCGGGGAGGCCACGACGATGTAGGCCGCCCGATGCTTCGCCGCGTAGGCCTGGAAGGTCTCCCGCTCCCGGTTCCAGAAACCCCGCTCCACCAGTGAAACCCGGCAGCCCCGGGAAAAAACCTCCCCCATGTGGAGATGGCCGTCGGTCCGCTCCCCTTTCAGCGGAACGAAGAGGCTGCCCGGAGAGGTCTCCCGGGAGTCGATGGCGACGGACCGGATTTCCTCCTCGCAGAAACCCGGCCCCCGGTAGACCTCCCCCCCGGTGAGACCCGGAAGCTCCCCCAGCCGGTAGAGCCTGTCAGTCATCCTTCTCCGGCTCCTTTTTTTCCGGTGTGATGATGATGAAATCCCCGGGGTCGGGCCTCGCCAATCCCAGGGACTTTTTCGCCAGCTCCTCAATCCGGGCCGGAGACTCCATCACCGATATTCCGGCGATGTTTCTTTTGTTTCGCTCCAGAAGATCCTGCTGCACCGATTCCAGCCGGGCAATCTCCCGCTTCAGCGACGAATAGCGGAAGGACTGCCATACGTTCAGAAAAAAGAGGGCGGGAATCAGCGCCGCCGCGGCATACAGAACAAGCTTCTTCATCGCGTCACACCTTTTCGGCCACCCGCAGCCGGGCGCTCCGGGAGGGCGGGTTCCGTTCGCACTCCGCCGGTCCGGGCTTCACCGCCCGCCGGGTCAGTATCTCCACCACCTTGACCGCCCCACAGCGGCAGACCGGGGCCTCCGGGGGGCAGGTGCAGACCCCGCTCTTCTCCCGGAAGAAGGTCTTCACCCTCCGGTCCTCCAGGGAATGGAAGGAGATCACCCCGATCCGTCCCCCGGAGGGCAGAAGCTCCACCGCCGCCGGCAGCGCCGCCTCCAGCCGCTCCAGTTCCCGGTTCACGGCGATCCGCAGGGCCTGGAAGGACCGGGTGGCGGGGTGGATCCTTCCCCGGCGGTAACCGGCGGGCACCGCGTTCCAGACCAGGGACGCGAAGTCCCGGGCGGTTCCGATGCGCCCCTTTCTCCTCTCCTCCACCACCGCCCGGGCTATCCGCCGGGAATAGCGCTCCTCGCCGTAGGAATAAAAAATCCGGGCCAGTTCCTTCTCGTCCCGACGGGCCAGGATATCCGCGGCGGATTCACCGGATTCCGGGGAGAGCCTCATGTCCAGAGGCTCCGGAGCGCCGAAACTGAAGCCCCGGCCGGACCGGTCGTAGTGGTAGGAGGAAATGCCCAGGTCGAGCAGGATCCGGTCCGGCCGTTCGGTCAGGGGGTAGCTCTGGAGGAACTCGTCGAACCATCCATGCCGGCCCCGAAACCGGTCACCCAGGGGAGACAGGCGTTCCCGGGCACGGGAGAGAATGTCCTCATCCGCGTCCAGACCCACCGCCCGAAGGCGGGGAAACCGCGTCAGAAAGGCTTCGGTATGCCCCCCTTCCCCGAGGGTGCAATCCAGGAAGAGCGAATCATCCCGCCCTGGTTCCAGGTACGCGAGAACCTCCTCCACCATTACCGAGGTATGAACCGTTTTCATCCTTCCCCTCGAAGCTCCCAGTTTCAGAAGGAGACAATTCCCCCCAGCTCCTCTGCGGCTTCCTGGAAGGCGCCTTCGTTCTCCTTCCAGTAGATCGCGTACATTTCCTCATCCCAGATCTCGATGTACCTCTTGATCCCCAGGATGACGGCTTCCTTTTTCAGGCCCGCGTAGTCCCGCAGGCTCGGCGGCACGTTGATGCGCCCCGCCCTGTCGATTTCCACCTCCTGAGCCGGCCCGATGATCCGACGCTGGATGAGCCGCGCCCGGGCGCTGAAGGGAGAGGTGGAATCCATCAGATTGTCGGTGATCCGGGACCATTCCTCCGGGGGAAAGAGCCAGAGACAGGCGTCTATTCCCCGGGTAAGAACGAGGGTGTTGCCGGAGATCTCCGTCCGCATCCGGGAAGGGATCATGAGTCGTCCTTTTTCATCCACTGAGTTCCGAAATTCCCCGGTTATCATCCCACAACTTCCACTTTTTCCTAATCTTTCCCACTTTCTCCCACAGATATTTATACTATCCTTTAAATCGGGGATGTCAATGTTTCCATCTCCGGTTTCCTCCCTCCCGGGGGGGGCAGAAGAAGGGAATACTAAACAATTGTTGAGGAAACCGCGTTTTTCGGGCGATTCCGGCGGGAGACGGTCTTTTTTCCGCTCAAGACCCGGCGGAATCCTCCGAGGGGATCAGGACTTCGCGCCGTCCTCCCGCTTCCGGAAGATCCGGTAATCCATGTCGGGAAAGAGGTTGTTTTTCCGCTCCAGCCGGGTCAGCCACTCGGTGCCCACCGCCCCGGAACTCAGAGCGTCGTAGATCCTGGTGAAGTTGCCCAGGTGCTCCTTCAGGCGCCGGCTTGCGTAGGTCACCGTCGTCCCGGTGTGCATGATGAAGGGCCAGTCCGAGGCCTGGCTCAACAGGACCTCCCGGGCCGCCTGGTTCAGCGCCCGGGCCTTCAGCCCCTTTTCGTTGGGGTACCGTTCCACCAGCTCGATCATCCTCTCCACCGCCCGATGGGTATGGCGGTAGATCCAATCGTTGGTCCCGTCGAGCCAGACCTCCGAGTAGCCCCTGTTCCCCCAGCTGGAAAAGGCGGGCGCCGCCACCTGGTTGTCCGGGTGGTTCTTCAGATAGTCCGAAGGGAATATGGCTTCGATCTCCGCCGTTCCCTGCAGTTTCCGGAACAGCGATTCGATCCAGGAGGGCCCTTCGAACCACCAATGGCCGAAGAGCTCCGCGTTGTAGGGGCAGGTGAACACCGGAGGCCGATCCATGAACTCTTCCAGGCGCTTTATCTGTTTGAGCCGGTTATAAATGAAATTTTCCGCGTGTTCCCGGGTCTTCCGCAGCGCCGCGTCGGGTTCGTAGGGCTTTTTGTCGTCCGTCCTGCCGGTGATGGCGTAGTACTTGAACCCGGTGTAGATCCGCAGGTCTCCCTCGTGGATGTGGGGCCCGATGTAATCCAGAGGCAGGTCGAAACCGATGTCCCGATAGAAATCACGGTACGCCACGTCCCCGGGGTAGCCCTCGTCGGAAGACCAGACCGCGTTGGCCGAGGCCAGATCCCGTCCGAAGGCGGCGAGGCCGTTGGGGCAGACCAGCGGACCGTAGACCCCGTTTTTCGGTTTGTCGTCGGCGAAGAGGACTCCATGGGTGGCGACGAAGAAGTACCGCAGTCCCGCCTCTTTCAGGTACTCTTCCAGTCCCGGAACGAAACCCAGTTCGGGGAGCCAGAACCCCTTGGGAGGGGTGCCGAAGACCCGGTAATGGGACTGCACCGCCAGCTGCACCTGGGCCCTCAGCGTCTCGGGGTACGGTTCGTAAAGGGGCAGATAGGCATGGGTGGCGCTGGTGGTGATGAGTTCGATCCTCCCCTTTTTCTGGAAGAAATCGAAACCTTTTATGATTCTCTTTCCATATTTGTCGACGAAATCCCGGCGATTCTCCGCGAACAGGTCCCGGTACATCCGGGCGGTCCCGCTGAAACGGCTGTCCTCCGCGGTCCGGCGGACCTCCTTGTCTCCCAGTTCGATCATCCCATCCAGATGCCGCAGATAGCGCTCCTGCAGCAGTTCGTCCTCCAGCATGGCCGTCAAAGTCGGAGAAACCGAGAGAGTCACCTTGAAGGGCACCCCGTCGAGCTCCAGCCGCTCGAAGACCCGCAGCAGCGGTAGGTATGTTTCGGAAATCGCCTCGAACAGCCAGAGCTCTTCGAGAAATTTCTCGTGCTCCGGATGCCGGACAAACGGCAGATGGGCGTGCAGGACCAAAGAGAGATAACCTTTGCTCATGGGGAAAAAACCTCACCTCGCGTTTTAAAGAAAACCATCCTCGTGGAGCGAGTTTATTCTCTGGGGTATCGATCTTTTGGGGGTAAAAACGTCGAGATTCTCCACGCCCGAAAGGGTTAAAATCATGTTCAGCGGAGTGCCGTCCCGGAAGGACAGATCCTCCTTCGTCACCGCCCGGGGGACCCGCACCAGATTGGAGCGGACCAGGATCTTTTCGCTGTTTTCCCCCTGCAGCGCCAGTTCGACGCGGTAGAAGGAGTCCTGGTCCGGGATATTCACGTACCAGCCCGTGTCTTCGGGGCCCAGAGGGATATCGTAGGAGTCCACCGGCTTTCCGGGGGCGACATCCCCGCCCTCGTTGGCGAAGCGCAGGACCCGCAGAAGGGCGCCCTGGGCGCCGATCTCCTCCGCCGCCGCCTGGAGGGTCCCCCCTTTGACATCCCAGTACACGTAGGCCCAGGATGGATCCCGGAGCAGCATGACGATCCGGTTGGTGTTGTAGCCCTCGGGCAGGATGCCGTCGTCGGGGTTCGGAAGGAGGTCATAGTCCCGGGACAGGGAGACATCGTACTTCTTCTGCTGGACCCTGACGGGGTTGTTGTTCCGCGACTCCTGCTCCTCCTTCCGGTCTTCGGCTATCTCGAGAAGAAGGTCGATGAGGAGGATTTTTTCCACCCCGTCGGGAACATCGATTCCCTCCCGGGCCGCGACGGCTTTCAGAGAATCGAAAGACAGGGCTTCGAGACGTTTGCGAGTCATCACGACCTCCCATTTCAGACTCGTTGATCAATCCTAGGGAAACAGTCCGCCCATGTCAAGACCTGCCGCCGGTTTCCGGGTCCGGGGCGGCTCCTGTGATTTATTTTCTTACCCAGAAAAGCATTACATCGCCGAAGCCGAAAATCTTGGCCCCGTCGTCCAGGGGCTTCTTCAGCCATGACGGGGCCAGCCCCCGGGCCAGTCCCCCCCAGGTATGGACCTCCAGGATCCGGAAGCCCGAGGCGCGGACAAGCCGCGACAGCCCCCGGCGGTGAAAAAGATGCAGATGGTCGGCTATGCAGGACCTCCATTTCTCCCGCAGAAGACGGGCCTGCAGCCCGCCCCGGTTGGGGGTGACGATCACCGCCGTTCCGCCGGGGACCAGAAGCCGATACACCCGATCCAGAAGACCCGCCGGGTCGGGCACATGCTCGATGAGGTGGGAGAGGTGGATCAGGGAAAATGACCCCTCTCCGAAGTCCGCCTCCTCCAGCGGGCCTATGAAGATGGGAACCCCTCTCGTCCGGATTCCATACCGGGCCGAGTCCTCGCAGATTTCCACCCCCTGGACCCGCCAGCCCCGGCTCTGAAAATGCTCCAGGAGCCGGCCGGTGGCGCAGCCTATATCGAGAAAGGCTCCCATCTCCCGTGCCCGGCCCTCCCAGAGAGGGAAGCGGATATCCTGAAACCCCAGCAGCATGAGCCGGAAGAAGTTATCCTCGTTTTCCCGCTCGTAGGAGAAGTATTCGCCCCGGTATCTCTCCCGGAGGTCTTCAAAAACGGGCTGGGGGTTCTGATGGGCGTGGCCGCAGTCCCGGCAGCGCTGAAAGGAGAACGTCCCGCAGTCCCGGAAGGGGCGGCGCCGGAAAGAGCCGCAGACGGGGCAGGGGATGTCCCGCGCCCTCTCCGGTCCGGGAGCGGTGGAAAAAGTCTTCATTCCCCTCAATTCACGCGGAACTGGAAAGACTGGGACCTTTCGTTCCCCGCGAAATCCCGGACACTTATTTCCAGATTGACCAGGCCCTTCTTCAGATGCACGGAGCCGAGCTTCATCAGGAAATCCCCCGAGTACAGCGCCCCGTGCTCCAGGTCCGCCGACGGGTAGATCCGGGGCTTCCCCTCCTTATCCTTCACCGCGTCGAAGGCGATCTGAAAGGTCGTCTGGCCGTTGAGGTACACCGCGATCCTGTAGGGGGCGGTGGGGCAGAAGTAGCTGACAAAGGGGCTGAGATCGTAGACCCGGGCGCTGACATCCCATTCGCCCCCTTCAACGATCTCCGAGGCGGGAAGCCGCAGCCGCCTGTTCTTCCCGCTCAGACCGACATCGGAAATGGCGGGCCGGGTTTTTTCCCCTAAGGGCGGGAGGATAAGGTAGGGATTGACGATCTGGTCCTCCTTTCTGTCGATGACCATCAGGAACAGCCGCGCCCCCTCGGTATAGCCCGTTTCGCCCACCGTCCCGAGGACATCGCCGGAGCCGAAGGACTTTTTCGAACCCCCGGAAATCTCCGGCGACAGGTCCGTATGCCCGTACAGCGACCGGATGCCCTGGTCGTGCTCCAGAACCAGGTAGGACCCCAGCCCCGATGGAAGCCCTTCGGGATCTTCCCCGTCGGAGCGGTAAAAAACCAGTTCCCCATCGTCGATGGGCCGCACCGGCGAGGATTTTCCGGCGATGCCCACCCCCCGGTAATAATCGCCCATGAAGCTTTGTCCGAAGGTGGCCACCACCGTTTTTTTCTCCACCGGCCACTGGTAGGCCCCCGCCGGGGCGGAAAGGAACAGGGCGATGCAAAGGAAGGCCGCCGGTTTTCCGATTCTCATCCCGTCCTCACCGCTATCTGAAACAGCCGGCTCCCCAGCCCCATGAGGAGGCCGCTCCCCCGTTTTCTGATGAAGTGGGAGGCGTCCCGGGGAAAGGCGAACTGCAGCGCCTTCTTCCCTGAGGGCAGGAAGGCGGTGAGAAAGAAGCGCTCCCCCTCCTCAGTCAGCGCGAACAGCAGATGATAATCGGTGTTCTCCGCCAGCCCCCGCAGAACTCCCGGAAGGGCCACACCGGTGAATCTCTTCTCCCGGGGGATGAAAACCCCCACCCCGCCGGGCTGCTCCACCACGAAGTTGAAACCCGGGGTGAAAAACCCTCCCTTTACGGGGCGCCGGTAGTCGCTGGGCAGCGCCCGGGAATCCAGGAGCCGGTAATTCCGGCCGCTGCGTTCAAACACCGACAGGGTTTGGGGGTTTATGCCCTGGACGGTGGCGACGAAACGGTCGTCCCCGCCGACCCCCGCCAGAAGCGTCACCGGATGACGGCTCTCCGGACGGGGGGGGGAAAAGATCTCCTCCCCCTCCTTTCCGATCACCCGAAAACCGCCGTCGAGAAAGCCCAGGGCCGCGGTTTCCGATCCCGCATCCATCGCGGTTATCAGGGACGGGAAGGAGCGTGCCCAGATCTTCTCGCCGTTCACCGTCCATTCGGAAAGGGAGAACCCGTCGACGGAAAAAAGAAAGAGCCGGTTCCCGCTGATGAAGGGGTACCCGCTTTCAGGGATGATGCCGAGAAAACCGCCGTCGGCCCCCCGGACCGCCAGACTCCGCGGAAGGGAGGTGTACGGGATGAAATAGTCGTCGTGCACCGCCGCGCCGTGGACGATTTTTTCCCGGAAGAGGATGCTCCCTCCCCGGTCCACGTAACCGAGATGCCCGTCCAGACGGTAACCTCGCAGAGCCTCTTCCCGGGGCTCCGGAACCTCTGCCGGCGCGCCCGCCGGCGCCGCCTCCGGAGCGCCTCCGGCGGGAACGGACCAGACCGGCTGGACCAGCAGTTCCCGCCCCAGGGGCCGCGGAAAGACGATCTGATAGACCAGAACAGCGGCCGCCACCGTGGGGACATACCACCGTCTCTTGCCGCTCTTCATGGTTTCACCTTATACTAGGCTCTCCAGGCTGTCAACGAAGGATGGATGGGATGAACGCCGAGACGCTTCTGGCCGCCGCCCGCGAAGCCGCGGAAAAAGCCTATGCCCCCTATTCCCGCTTTCGGGTGGGAGCGGCCCTGCTGCTGTCCGACGGGGCCGTCGTCACCGGAGCCAACATCGAGAACCGGTCTTACGGGCTGACCAACTGCGCCGAGAGGACGGCGGTGTTCAGCGCCGTCGCCGCGGGACGACGGGATTTCGCCGCCCTGGCGCTCTTCTGCCCCGATGCGGATTACCCGGTCCCGCCCTGCGGCGCCTGCCGGCAGGTGATCAGCGAGTTCACCCGCAAGGATTTTCCCATATATTTCGCCGGCGGCCGGGGAGAGCCGGTTCACACCACCATCGGGGAGCTGTACCCCCACGACGCCCTTCGGGAACTGGCGGATCAGCCCCGTCCGTCCCCTCCCCCTCGCTGAGGGCTCCTCTTCTCTTCCAGTCGTTTGTCGTCCGCGTCCATTTTCTGGGTCCAGACCTCGATCTTCTTCCGGGTAATCTCCACGTTTTCCGTTTCCCCCAGAAGGATCTGAAGCCTCCTGATGGCGGCCAGGTAACTGATGGCCAGCTTGAAATCGTCGAGCCGCAGCGTGGACAGTTCGTATTTTTCCCGGTACCGGTCCGCCGCCTTCTGCAGAAGCTCCTTGGTCAGATTCAGGTGGCCCATACGGCTCTCGTAGCCTTCCACCCGGGGATCCATCCCCGCGGCCAGGGCTTTCAGGTTCAGCAGATTCTTCGTCACCGTGGCAAACCGCCCCTCCAGTTCCACGAAGGTCCATTTCCATTTCGAGTTCGCGCCGAAGCCCTCCACCACCGACTGGATCGCGAAGCCCAGCTTGCGCACCAGAAAGTAACGTTTCGCATCGTCGAAACCTTCGATGCGATCGAGCCTGTCCCTGATATCCGCGTACGCGACGTCGATCTCCCCGGTCACCACCTCTTCCAGATAGATGATGGCCTTGTAGCAGAGCTTCCGCGCCTCGTTCAGATAGTTCTCGTTTTTGATGGACAGAAGAGCCAGGGAAAGTTCGTTCAATAGGATGTAGTAGGAGGTGAGGCAGAGGTTCTCCTCCACCAGCGTCAGTTTTTTGAAGGCCCCGTCGGCGGGGTTTTTCTGTATCTCAGCGAGGATTTTTTTCTCTTCCGCCCGGATGGCGTCGAGATTGTGTTTGTACTCTTTTACCTTTTCGAAATACTGCTTTTTCGCCTGGTCGTTTATTTTTCCCATACCGCGTATTTCCGCAGCAAGTTTTCCGCGTGGCTCAACGACGCGGCCCCTTCCGGTTCGCCCGAGAGCATCCGGGCCACCTCCTTGATCCTTTCCGGACCTTCCACGATCTTAATATCGGTGAAAGTCCGCCCGTCTTCGACGGTTTTTTTCACCAGGAGATGGGCCGACGCCTGGGCGGCGATGGAGGCCAGATGGGTGATGACCAGCACCTGTTTGTTCCGCGCCAGGAGGCGGAGAAACCCGCCCACGGCGACGGCCACTTCTCCGCCTATGCCGGAATCGATTTCATCGAAAACCAGGCAGCGGATGTCGTCCGATTCCGCCAGAATCGTCTTAATGGCCAGCATAACCCGGGAGAGTTCCCCCCCCGAAGCGATGGAGCGCAGAGGTTTGAGGGGTTCTCCCGGGTTGGGGGAGATGAGAAAGGACACCGCATCCAGACCCGTGGGGCCGCAGAGAGGTTTCCCCTGGGGCGACTCCCTGCCCTCCACGCAGACCTGGAACCGGATTTTTTTCATCCCCAGGGTCGAAAGGGCTTTCTCCACCTCTTCCCGCAGCCGGAGAGCCGCGGCCCTGCGGGCCTCGGAAACCGCCGCGGCCTCGGCGAAGAGAAAGCCCTCGGCCTTTTCGATCCGCTCCTTGAGTTCCCGCTTCTCCTGATCGCTATTCTCCAGCCCCTGGAGCCGCAGCAGCGCCTCGTCCCGGTACGCGAGGATCTCCTGGACGCTGTCCCCGTATTTTTTCTTCAGTTTGTGGATCGCCACCAGCCGCTCCTCCACAGCTTCCAGGCGGTCCGGGTCGAAATCCCCGCCGTCCCGGCCCTTGACGGTCTCCACCAGGTCCTCGATCTCGTAGAACAGGTTCTCCAGTCGGCGGGAGGTCTCCACCAGGCCTTCGTCGATGGCCGCCGCGGCCTTCAGGGAGGCAAGCCCCTTGCGGAACCCGCCCACGGCGCCCCCGCGGTTTTCCGCCATCCGGTCCAGGGCATCGGTGATGAGGGAGGAGAGTTTTTCATGCCCCTGAAGGACCTTCCTCTCCCTGACCAGATCCTCCTCCTCTTCCGGGCGGAGTGCGGCGCCGTCGATCTCCTGAACGGCGAAACTGAAAAGCTCCTGGTCCCGGGCCCGGTCCCGCTCCGCCGCCGCCAGGCTGTCCCATTTCTTCTTCAGTTCCGCCAGGGCGGTGAAGGCGGCGGTGAAGGCCCCGACCCGGTCGGAGAGCCCGCCGTAGCGGTCCAGGAAGCGCCTGTGGCTTTCCAGGGAAAACAGGGATTGGTGCTCGTGCTGGCCGTGCAGGTCCACCAGAAGGGCCGAGAATGCCTGGAGATCCCCCAGCGGCACCGGAGAGGAGCCTATGTATGCGCCGCCCCGGCCCGATCGCTTCACCACCCGGCGGATCACCACCACACCGTCCTCGGAGGCGATATCCCGTTCCCGGAGCCACTCCCGGGCCTCGGCGTTGCCGTCCACGCGGACGACCCCGGACACCTCCGCCTCGTCGCAGCCGGTGCGGATCACATCCGCCTCGGTTCTTGCCCCCAGAATGACCCCCAGGGCCCCGATCAGGATCGACTTTCCCGCCCCGGTCTCCCCGGTGAGGACGCAGAGGCCGTCGGGAAACTTCACCGAAAGGCGGTCGATGAGGGCGTAGTTCCGGACATGCAGCTCCTCAAGCATCGGTGCCCCCGGACCATCCCAGTTTGTCTTTCAGCACCGAATAGAAGGTGCGCCGGTCGGTCTGGATGATGCCGATCTTTTTTTCCGCCGCCGTGGCGCTGATCACGTCCTTTTTCCGCAGCGGAAAGACCGCCTGGCCGTCCACGGTCAGGATGATCTCCGTCCGCTGTCGCTCCTCCACGCAGATCTCGATCTCTTCCTTCGTGGGGATGACCAGCGGCCGGTGGGCCAGGGTGAAGGGGCAGATGGGGATCAGCAGCATGGCATCCATCTCGGGATGCAGGATGGGCCCTCCGGCGGCGGCGGAGTAGGCGGTGGATCCCGTGGGAGTGGCCACGATGACCCCGTCGGCCCGGTACCGGACGATGGGGAGTCCGGAGAGGCCGGCGGAAAGATTGACAAGCTTCGATATCCCCGCGGAGGAAATGACCAAATCGTTCAGCGCGGTCTGATTGAAGACTTCCTCCCCGTTCCGCAATACCCGGACCCGCAGCAGAATCCTCTCGCCGATGCGCAGGGAGCCGTCGGCATACTTCTCGAAAGCCTCCCTCCACTCGTCCTTGGCGATTTCGGTGATGAAGCCGAAATTGCCCAGGTTGACCGGAAGGATCGGAATCTCCAGTCCCGCGAGAAGGCGCGCACAGAAGAGAACCGTCCCGTCTCCCCCCAGCGAGAAAGCCAGGTCGTGGTCCCCCACCGCGGGGGTTTCGGGTTTTCCGCGAAACCGGACGATGGTGACGGCGAGATCTCTCCCAACGAGGTAATCATGGATCTCGTCCACCAGCCCGTCGGCGCCGTTCTTGTCGAGGTTGGCGATGATGAGAACCTTCGAGACCTTCCGAGGCTTCCTCATGATTCATCCATTGTAAACGCCCGGGGGACCCGCTGTAAAGCTTTTCACGGCAGACTGGCGAGGGTCCTTTCGATCTGCCGGATCCCCTCGGTGGTGAGGGTCGGATAGAGGGGAAACAGCAGACAGCGCAGCATGAGGGCCTTCGCTTTCGGGAGCCCGTCCCCCTCCTCGGAAGAAAGGCCCGCCAGGGCCGAGTCGGTGAAGGCCGGGCGGGTTTCCACCCCCTTCTTGCGCGCGTAGGCCTGCACGTCCTTCATGCCTGAGTCCAGAAGAACCGGAAAGGAAAAGTTGACGTTTTCCCCCTCCGCCTTCTGCGCCAGAATCCCGTGCCGGGATTGCATCACCGCCCGGGTAAAAACCGCGGCGATCTCCCGGCGCCGCTGGAGAAAGCTGTTCAGCTTCCTGACCTGGGTGATGCCCAGGGCGGCGTTGAGATCGGACAGCAGGAGGTCTGCGGACAGGGTGGAAGATATTTTCGTCAGCGCCGCCGCCTCCTTGCGCCCCCTGCCCAGCAGGACGGCTCCGCCGCCGGAGGTGACGATCCCTTCGGGCTCCATCGAAAGAACCACATAGTCCCCGTAGGACCCCAGGCGCCTGGACCCGTTGTGGGCTCCCAGGGCATGGGAGATGTCCTCCAGGACGGGGACACCGAAATCCATCAGGACCTGCATATCCGGCGAATAGCCCAGAGTCGCGTGGACGATGACGGCTCCGATTTCCTGGCCGGTCATCTTTTCGATCTCCCCAGGATCGATGCACCCGGTTTCCATTTCCACGTCGACATACACGGGCACAATGCCTTTCTGTTCCAGGACATCCCGATAGACCCGGGGGCTCAGGGGAGACAGGATGACCCGGGAGCCGGCTCCAAGGCCCAGGGCATCGACGGCGCAATCCACCGCCCGGCGATACTCCCGCAGGGCCATGCCGCCCTCCACCCCGAGATACTCCGACAGGTCCCGGACCAGCCGTTGCGCCAGGGCGCCGGACCCGAGGCTGTCGGAAACCATGCAGGTCAGCACCGAGTCCATATCCGATCTTTTTATCGAAGGCCGCAGCAAGGGAATGGACATGTTTTTCAGCCGCCGATTTTCGAAATCTGCTGCAGTTCCCGGCGATCGAAGAGTCTGCGGATATCCACGATGATGAGATAGCCGTCGTCCTGACTCACGACACCGTCGATGTATTCCGCCCCGATTCCTGATATGATCTGCGGGGCGGGCTGGATGCGGCCGGCATCGACGGTTACCACCCGGGAGACCCTGTCGATGATGATGCCGATCTTGATTCCGTCCATGTCCAGGATCACGATTCCGCTGAGGAGTTTATCCTCCGGGTCGACGGCATCCTGGGAAATATGGAATCTCTTATGCAGATTGATCACGGGAATTATGTCGTTCCGAAGCTTGAAAAAGCCTTCGACGAAGGGCGGGGCGTTGGGGATCTTCCGGGTTTCCTGCATCCCCTGAATTTCCTTGACGTCCATGATATCGATGCCGTACATCTTGTCCCCCAGATGAAAGGTGACAAGCTGCAGCTGGATGTCCCTGTCGGTCATGACCCCTCCGGCGAAAAGAATAATGGGATTTCCCGACTTGTTCAAGGGGAAGAGCCGCGAAAATCCCTGCGGTCCGGCCTTAGCGAAGGCGGCGCGTGTTCTGGGGAAGAGCCATTATATATAAAAAAGCCTGGCCCCGGCGTTTACGCAGTAAGAGCCGGCATTTTTTATTGCGCAGCAATAAAAAATGCCTGGCAACGATCCCGCGCCGCTGAAAGACCGGCGCGGGACTGGCGGTTCGCGCGCGAACCGCCGGGCCTCCGGCGGAAGCCGTAGGCTTCCGCAAAGTCGTCGCCAGGCCGGAGGAGGCTGCGTGCGGCCGTGTTTTCGGTAATGCGGTGGAACCGCTGTGTTGCGCTTATAAATAAAAATGCCTGGCAACGACCTACTCTCCCACCCCGCTACAGGGCAGTACCATCGGCGCTGAAGAGCTTAACTTCCGTGTTCGGGATGGGAACGGGTGGGTCCTCTTCGCTATGATCACCAGGCAACAATTCACTTTCAGGCGTCTCCGGACCTCCCGGAAGGCGGGGCTCACGCCTCCCCTCCCGGGGCCGTCCGAAAAAGACGGAGGAGAGATAAAAGAGCGGGGAAGGAAAAAAAGAGCGCCTTCGTCAAGTCGACAGAATCGAGGCTCGCCTCTCCGCTCCCCCCCTTCCCGCCGGGTCCCCATGCCGGGGAGACCCTGCCTCAGGAAGGATGAACGGAAAATATGGTCAAGCCTCACGGAAGATTAGTACTGGTCGGCTGAACATGTTGCCATGCTTAGACCTCCAGCCTATCAACGAGCTGTTCTGGCTCGCTCCTTCAGGAAGCTTACGCTTCAGGGATGGCTCATCTCGAGGGGGGCTTCCCACTTAGATGCCTTCAGCGGTTATCCCGTCCGAACTTGGCTACCCGGCGCTTACCCTTGGCAGGATAACCGGTACACCAGAGGTTCGTCCACTCCGGTCCTCTCGTACTAAGAGCAGATCCTCTCAACCATCCAACGCCCGTGGCAGATAGGGACCGAACTGTCTCGCGACGTTCTGAACCCAGCTCACGTACCGCTTTAATTGGCGAACAGCCAAACCCTTGGGACCTGCTCCAGCCCCAGGATGCGATGAGCCGACATCGAGGTGCCAAACCTTGCCGT
>JAKQWJ010000107.1 GCA_029562045.1 Spirochaetota bacterium
CTCCAGGGCGTCCAGGGTGATCTTCCCCCCCTCCCCGGTGAGGGAAGAAACCATGATGACCGGCAGGGGGTGCTGGGGCATGAGACGCCGCAGGAACTCCACCCCGTCCATCCGGGGCATCTCCACATCCAGGGTCACCACATCAGGTTTGAGAAAGACGATCTTGTCCCGGGCGATGTAGACGTCCGGAGCCTTCCCCACCACCAGGATATCCTCCTCCCGGGAAAGCCCCCTTTCCAGAATGTCCCGAACCAATGCGGAATCGTCCACGACGAGAACGCGGATGGGTTTTTTCAAGCCCGAACCTCCAGGGGTTTGTGATACACCGCCGGACGGATGTAGCGGAACGGACAGGATTCCCGGCGCAGGGACTCGGAGTGGCCGATGAACAGGTAGCCCCCCGGACGGGTGTAACGATACAGGTTGTCCACCAGACGACGGCGGGTCTCCTCGTTGAAGTAGATCATCACATTCCGGCAGAAGATGATGTCGAAAGCCCCCTTGAAGGGAAAATCCTGGTCCATCAGGTTGAGCTTCTTGAACAGAACCATTTTCCGGATCGTGTCCGACACCTCGAAGGAGTCCGCGTCCAGCCTTCTGAAATACGCCCCCGTGTATCGGGCCGGAATCTCCTGCAGCCGGTTGGCCGGGTAGACTCCGGCCCGGGCCGCGGCCAGGGCCTGGAGGGACAGATCGGTGGCCAGGAGCCCCAGATCCATGTCCTCCAGCGACGGTCCGAAGTATTCCCGGAACAGCATCGCCAGGGTATACACTTCCTCCCCGGCGGCGCAGCCCGCGCTCCAGACCCGGACCGGATTGTTTCTCCGCCGCCTCAGATCCTGCGCCAGGGCGGGAAAGACCTCCCTCTCCAGAAAATCGAAGTGGGCTTTCTCCCGGAAGAAGTAGGAATGATTGGTGGTTATCCGGTTCACCAGTTCCGTCAGTTCTTCCCCTGAATCGTCCTGTTGAACCGCCCGCAGATAGGAGGAAAAGGAAGAGAGTCCGAGCTGCCGGACCCTCTTTCCCAGTCTCCCGGCCACCAGCACTTTTTTATGATCCGAAAGATGGATGCCAAATTCCCGGTGGATGAACTGCGCAATGTCGGTGAACTCGGCATCGCTGAGCATCATTTTTTCAGCCGCTCGTCCTGCACGAGTTTTTCCACATCCAGCAGTATCTTCACCTGCTCCCCCACCTTTCCCATTCCGGAGATGTACTTCTCCTCCCCCGAGCGGGTCTGGAAGGGAGGGGCTTCCTCGATGTTGTCCTGGGTGATCTCCATCACCTCCTCCACCGTATCCACGATGAATCCGATGGAAACCCCGTCGATCTCCGTCACCACGATGCAGGTGCGGTCGTCGTACTCCCGCTCCTCCATGCCGAACCGCAGCCGGAGATCTATGTTGGGAATGACCTTCCCCCGAAGATTGATGACCCCCTTCACGTAGCGCGGCATGTCCGGCACTTCGGCGATCTTCTGCAGTTCGATGATTTCGATGATGTATTTTATCCCGATCCCGTAGGACTCCTTTCCGATCTTGAAGAACAGGTACTTGTCCGCCTGGGTGTCTTCGTTTTCGTCCTCGGCGATGAGGTCGTGCATATCATGAATCAAGGCATCCGACATGTCTCATCCTCCTTTAGAACTTTCCGAAGTCCCCGTCGTCCAGGGCTATCACGTCCTGGGGCCGCACCGGCCGGACGGAAACCGCCGTCTTCCGGGAGTCTCCGTTCCCCCTCTGGGGAGCCGACAAACCCTGGCGGGCCAGTTCGGCCCGGAGAAGCTGGAGGATGTCCTCGTTCCGGTCCGTCCCCCGGGAGGCTTCCTTCAGCTCCCGCACCCGGAACTTCCGGAGCATTCCCCGGAGCTGCTGGGCCTGGGCCGAGAGTTCTTCCGCCGCGGAAGCGCTCTGTTCGGAGCTGGCGGTGTTGGCCTGGGTGACCTGATCGATCTGGGACAGCCCGGTGGATACCTGCTCCAGCCCCTGGGACTGCTCCTTGCTCGCCGTGGCCACCTCTTCCGCCAGGTCCGCCACCTTGGACACTCCATCGACGATCTCCTGGAGCTGCCTGGCAGTGGCTTCCACCAGTGAGTTGCCCCGGGCTATGTTCCCGATGGCCTCGTCCACCCTCCGGGTGGTGTCCTGCACCGACGAGGCGGAATGCACCGCCAGATTCCGCACCTCCTCCGCCACCACCGCGAAGCCCTTTCCATACTTGCCCGCCCGGGCGGCCTCCACATTGGCGTTCAGGGCAAGCAGGTTGATCTGGAAGGCGATGTCGTCGATGGTCTTGACGATTTTCCTGATCTCCTCGGCGCTGGAGTTGACATCCGCCATGGCCTGCACCAGCTCCCGCATCTGGGCGTCTCCGCTCTCGGCGCTGGCCCGGGCACCCCGGGCGAGACCGTTCACCTGGATGGCGTTTTCCGTGTTCTGCCGCGTCTGCCCGGCGATCTCCGTCACCGACGAGGTGATCTCTTCCATGGAGCTGGCCTGCTCCGTCGCGCCCTGGGACAGGGACTGACTGGCCTGGGCGACCTGCTCCGCCCCGGAATTGACCTGCTCCACGGCGATGTTCACCTGGGACAGGATCTCGTTCAGGGCCGTGAGACCGTCGTTGAAGTAGTTCTTCAGAGTAACGAAGTCGCCCTTGTACTCCCCGGTCATCTCGCTGGAGAGGTCCCTTTCGGCCATCTTTTTCAGAAGGCCCAGGGTTTCGTTCAGCGGGGACAGCATCATATCCAGGGTCCGGTTCATCCCCTCCACCACCTTCCGGTAGTCCCCCTGGTGCTTCGAGGCGTCCGCCCGGGTGGACAGCCGCCCTTCCGCCGCCGCGTCCGCCATCATATCGGCGTCCGCCACCAGTGCGCCCACATTTTCCTCCACACGGTTGATGGACTTCTCCAGTTCCTTGAACTCGTCCCGGGTCTTGACCTTCATCCTTTCCGTGACATCCCCGGCGGCGATTTTTCCCAGGATCCGCACGGTGTTGCGCAGGGAACGGGAGATGGAGGAACCGAAGACAATCCCCAGGACCGCCGCAGCGATGAAGGCCAGGATGGTGACGCCGATGACCACCAGGAGCCCCGCTTTCGCGGATTGCAGGGCCGCCGCGGGGAGTTCCTGGCCGTAATACTTGTCTCCGTACTCGAGGAGTTTTCCCAATTCTTCCAGCGTATTGTCGAAGGCCAGCCTCTCGTCGCTGGCCATGAGGGTGTACGCCTGGCCGTAGGCCAGGTCCCTGCCCGCCCCGCCCGCCTCGTCGCTTCCGTCGGATGCCCGGGCTTTTTCGACCAGGGCCATGAGACGGTTGTTGAAATCTGCGGCCTTCGCCAGATTATCCATGAAGTTCTTGTAGAGCCGGCTTTCCTCGGCGGTCATGGGGATTTTCTGATAGGCCTCGTTGGCCCCGGCGTAGGTCGCCCGGGCCTTTTCGATGTTTTTCAGGTTTCTTTTGATGAAAGTCTCATCCTCCGCCGCCTTCGGGTTGGCCAGGGAGCGGATCGCGACCTTGATTTTCAGAAACTCCGACTCCATGTCGGTGAGGTAATCCAGTTTTTTGATCGTTTCGTTGGACAGACTATTGATGGAACCCTCCAGATTCTTCAGCTGGAGAATTCCCACCCCACCCACGATCCCGGCCAGAAGAGCCACCGCCAGGAAGGCGGTTACCAGTTTCGCCAGAATTTTCACCTTTTCCCTCCAAAAAGAAATTTTTATTCCAAACGCAGGGACATGAGTCCCGCGGTATCGATGATGAAACTGACGGAGCCGTCACCCATGATGGTGCAGCCCGACAGGCCCGTGACCTCTCCCAGGTATTCGGACAGGGATTTGATGACTATCTGATGGCTCCCCACCACCTCGTCCACCATCAAGCAGGCCTTCCGTCCGTCGCTGGCCGTGACGATGAGGATCCCCTCCTCCACGTTCCGGGCTTTGGGCTTGAGACCGAAAACTTCGAACAGGCGCACCAGGGGGATAAGATTGCCCCGCAGATTCACCACCTCCTCGTCCTTTCCGGTAAGGACTATCTGATCCGGCGCGACCCGGAAAAACTCCACGATGTCCCCCTGGGGAATGGAGTATAGATTGTCTCCCACCCGGACCGTGATAGCCTCGATGATGGCCATGGTCAGGGGGATCTTGAGGATGAACTGCGAACCCCGTCCCGGTTCCGATTTGATATCCACCCTGCCCCGGATCTTCTCCAGGTTCTTGGACACCACATCCATCCCCACCCCCCGGCCGGAAATATCGGAAACGGTTTCAGCGGTGGAAAAACCCGGCCGGAAGATGAACCGCCAGACCTCCGGATCCTCCAGGTCCGCGCCGTCGCCCTGCAGAAGGCCCTGGGCGGAGGCTTTTGCCAGAATCCTGTTCCGGTCCAGCCCCCGGCCGTCGTCTTCCAGGCTGATCCAGATCTCCGAACCTTCGTAGCGGGCCTCCAGCCGGAGCCGTCCCTTCTCGCTCTTCCCCGCCGCAGTTCGTTCCGCCGCGGATTCCAGACCATGATCGATGGCGTTGCGGATGATGTGGACCAGGGGGTCCGAAATCTGTTCGATGATGTTTTTGTCCATCTCCGTGTCGGCCCCGGAAACGAGGAAGTCCACCCCCTTGCCGGACTTCCGGGAGAGGTCCCGGACCAGGCGATTCATCTTGGAGAAGATCCCCTCCAGCGGGATCATCCGTATCATCATGGCGGTTTCCTGAAGCTCCCGAGTTATCTTGTTCAGCGCCGCATAGGATTTCCTGAAGGCATCCAGTTTGAGGCCCGCCAGGTCCGGGCTGTTGATGATCATGGCCTCCGCGGTTATCAGTTCCCCCACCAGGTCAAAGAGCCTGTCCAGCTTCGCCGTATCCACCCTGACGTTTTTTCGGCGCACCGCTTCCGCATCGGCCCCGGCTCCGGACGCCATGGTTTTCTGAAATTCCAGGGCCCGGGATACATCATCGGGTTGGGCGGCCCCGGCCTCCACGAGGAGCTCTCCCAGGGGTTTCTCCTGCTGTTCCAGGGCCTTCTCCACCTCCGCCTCGTCCACCGCCCCCATGTCCACCAGGATTTTCCCCAGCGGCCGATAAGGAACAGCCTTGTTTCCGGGGCCCCCTCCCCCCCCCACCCGGGTCTCCGCCGCCCGGGAACGGATGCCGTCAAGTCTCCCGAGAACCTGGGTGATGAACGCGTCCCCCCGGGGCGTGTTTCCGCTGCGGGCCTGATGAAGGAGATTTTCCAGGTCCATACAGAGGTCTTCCAGATCAGCGCAGCCGAAAAACCCCGCGTTGCCCTTCACGGTGTGAACAGCCCGGAAAACCGAGTTGATCTTTTCCGGATTCCAGGAGCGGGACTCCATTTCCAGGACCAGGCTTTCCGCCTGATCCAGGAGCTCCATCGTTTCCGTCAGAAACCTCTCCGCCATGTCGCAGGTGATGATTTCGTTGGGGGTAATGACGGGAGGCTTCGATATTTTTCCGGGGGAACCCCGGAGGGCGGAGACCAGGTCACGGATCTTTGCCGTCTGCCTCTGCACCGGTTCGGCGAACCTCCGGTCGTGGTATTCCCGGGAGATCTCTTCGATCATGGCCCGCAGGAGGTCCACCGTTTCCAGAAGAGTGTCGATGCTCTCGGGGCCGGCTTCGACCTTCTCCTTCAGAAAGACCTCCAGCAGGGCCTCGGCGTCGTGGGTCAGGGATTTCACGTTTTCAAAGTTCAGGAAGCCCGCAGACCCTTTAACGGAGTGAAAAAGGCCGAAAACCGAGGAAAACACCGCTTCGTTGTCTCCGGCGCCCAGTTCCCCCAGGCGGGCCTCCGCGTCGTCCAGCCGTTCAAAACCTTCCGTCACAAAGGAGACGATGATTTCTTTCGTGTCGTCGTCGATATGCATCTTTCCTGCTCCAAAACCAAGAGAAAGAATATATTAGAGATAAATATTATTCAAGAGGTAAAATGTAAAATTTGTATATTTTTTATTATTTAGTTATAATATAAAAAGCCCGGGCTATGCGGCCCGGGCCGTGAATCCCGACCCTTCGGCCCGGGTTCCGGGAGGCTACAGGCTCTGCCCGGTCAGTCCGGTGACCAGGGCCTGCAGCTCCGGTTTCTGGAAGGGTTTGGTGAGGAAGGCCCTGGCTCCCAGGGACATGGCCTGGTCCTGGATCTCCTTCTCCGTATGGGTGGACAGCATGATGATCGGGACTTTCCCCGCTTTGGGGGTCTTTCCGAACTCCTTCAGGAAATCCAGCCCGTTGAGTTCCGGCATATTGATGTCCAGGATCATCAGGTCCACCTGCTCTCTGGACGTAATCTCCAGGGCGGCCTTCCCGTTTTCGGCTTCGATCACCGACACCTTGTTCCCCAGAGCCAGAACGACGATTTTCCGCATCGTCACCGAATCGTCAACCACGAGAATGTTCATTCACCACCTCCATGATAGCCTCCCTTTCATCCTGCACCTTCGTCCGGGTCAGGAGTTTCCGGGCGACGGTTTCGCTTATTTCAATGTTCTTCTCCAGCGGTCTGCCGCAGAGGGAAAAGTATCCCCCCGCCGCTTTCAGACTGTCTTCGATGTACGCCAGGGCGTCCCGCACGGTTTCCACTTCCTGGCGGGTTATGTCCTGAAACTGCAGGTGTTCCAGGATTGAATCCATATCCGTGTTCACCCCGATGGCGGATTCGGAGATGACGGCCGAAATCCGGGAAAAATTGTCGTAGCTGGAGGCAAGTCTTTCCACCGATTCCTTCAGCATTCCGGACCGTTCTTCCATCCTGGCGATGACCGACTCGTAGGTCTTCGTCACGTTGAGACGGGTTTCGTCGAAGGATCCCTGGAGTTCCGCGAGCCGCCGGGCGATATCCCCGCTGAAGGCGGCGGTCCGGTCGTTGAGCCGGTTCAGTTCGTGTGCGATGACCTTGAAAGCCCGGCCCGCCGAACCTCCGATCCGGGATGCTTCGATGGACAGGTTGATGCCGATCAGATTGCTCCGTTCAGTGATATCGTTGATCTGCTTCAGCATCGACGTGCTTTCATCGACCATCCCCCGGAGCTTTTCCATCTTTTCCGCCATGTCCCGGGCGCTGGCGGTCATTTCCCGCATGGTATTCCATTCCTCCTCCACCTGGGACAGCGAATCCCGTATCAGATCCCGAACGGTCCCCCCATCGCCCTTTCCTTCGAACTCCCGCAGGATGGATTTCCCCTGCCGGGCTGTTTCGGAGGTCTTCTGCTGGATGGAAACGAATGCTTCCATCAGCCCCAGGGCGGCTTCCTCGGTTTTTCCCGTTATGACCCCCAGCAGTTTTTTCAGGTAGGGCACGAGATAGAATATTTCGTTGAGCCCCGCCGCGGACAGCGCGGTTTCCGCCCGTCGGTCCACCTCGGCGGCTAACTTTTCATCCCCCTGGACCGTCCCGGAAAGGGCCGGCAGGAGATTCCGTTCGGTCAGGCGCCGGAGGACCCGGTCCCGTGCCGCCAGAGCCTCTCTGAGGGGACCGCAGGGGTCCGGTCGTTCTTCCCGGTCCTCGTCCCGGACGGCCCCGGACGGAGGGGCGGCCTGTCCCGGAAACCGGAACCACAGCAGGGCGGGAAAGACAAGGGCCCCAAGAAAGGCGCCCCAGGCCGCGGGACGGCCGAGTCCGGTGAAACCGAGGACCCCGGCGGAGACAAAAGAAAGAAAAAGCAATACTCCAATTATTATCTCTTTTTTTCTATTTATCTCCAATTTCATGCGGCCATTGTAAAACAATACCCGGGAAAGTGCAAGGGAAAGTGCACGCTTCGGGGGTGAAAATTTTTCCGCCCAGTATAGGGAGGCCGGTCTCTCAGGCCGGTCTCTCAGGCCGGTCTCTCAGGCCGGTCTCTCAGGCCGGTCTCTCAGGCCGGGGCTCAGGCCGGGGCTCAGGCCGG
>JAKQWJ010000109.1 GCA_029562045.1 Spirochaetota bacterium
ATCCCCGCCAGCCCGGTGAGCATTCCCCCCAGGACGTAAACCCGGAACTTGACCCAGGCCACCTTTATCCCCGACAGACGGCTGGCCTCTTCGTTTCCCCCCACGGAGTAAACATGGGCGCCGAAGGAGGTGCGGCTCAGGATGAAATGCATGATCAGAAGCACCAGGGCCATGATGATGATGGGGATGGGGATCCCTGCAAAGACCCCCTGGCCCAGATACCGGAAGCCCCCCTCGAACTTGATGATGGGGGAGCCCCCGGTGATGATCAGGGCGATGCCCCGATAGATGGTCAGCCCCGCCAGGGTCACGATGAAGGGGGGGATTTTCGCCCAGGCGACGAAGGCCCCGTTCAGGGCCCCCGCCAGGGCTCCCAGCAGGATTCCCGCCAGAATGCCCACCCCCGAGGAGCCGGTGGCGTCGATGACGAACATGGCCACACAGCTTGTCAGCGCCACCAGAGATCCCACCGACAGATCGATCCCGGCAGTGATGATGACGAAGGTCATCCCTGCGGCGATGACGGCGTTGATCGAAACCTGCCGCGCCACGTTGGTCAGGTTGGGCAGGGTGAGAAATATCCTGCTGGACAGGGACATGGCGACGACAAGGACAAACAGCACCACCCAGGCCCCGTAGAGCGTGAAAAACCGGGCGATCATCGACCCGCTGGCCTTTTTCATTGCGCTTCACTCCCTTTCACGCCCGAAGCATGATGCATGATTTTTTCCTGTGTCGCGTCCGCGGAGGGCATCTCCTTGACCAGGGCCCCCTGACGCATGACGTAGATCCGGTCGCTCATGGACAGGAGTTCCGGCAGATCCGACGAGATGAGGATGATGCCCAGCCCCCTGGAGCAGAGATCGTTCATCAGATTGTACATTTCCAGTTTCGCCCCCACATCGATGCCCCGGGTGGGCTCGTCCAGGATGATGATCCGCCCCTGGGCGGCGAGCCATTTGGATAAGACGATTTTCTGCTGGTTCCCTCCGCTCAGGGTGGCCACGTCGGTGAGGTCCGAAGGGCAGCGGATCGCCAGGTTCCTGACGTACTCAGCGGAGGTCTTCGCCCGGGCCTTCCGGTCGATGAGCCTCCCGCCGAAACGGGAGATCTTCTCCAGAATGGTCACGGTGATGTTTTCCCGGATGTTCCGTCCCAGGATCAACCCGTGGTCTTTCCGGTTCTCCGGCACCATCCCGATCCCCAGCCCCCGGGCGGTGTGGGGGCAGCGGACCTGCACCGCCTCACCCCGGATTCTGATCTTCTCCCCGAAAGTGGGGTCGGCCCCGAAAAGACGGCGGACCCATTCGGTCCTCCCCGAACCCACCAGGCCCGCCAGCCCCACCACCTCTCCCTCCCGGAGAAAAAACCTGGGATCCCCGCCGGGGCCGCCCCGGGGCTCCACCTCCAGCAGTTCCTCCCCCGCCGGGACCGTTCTCTTGGGGTAATGGTTCGCGATGGGGCGGCCCACCATTTTGGCGATGATCTCCGGAAGGCTCAGGTCGTCGATCCCCCCGGAGAAGACCACCGCTCCGTCCCGCATGACCGTCAGCCGGTCTCCGATTCTGCGGATCTCCTCCAGCCGATGGGAAATGTAGAGGATCCCCACCCCCTCTTTTTTCAGGGTCCGGATTTTCTGGAAAAGGATTTCGATTTCCCGTTCCGTCAGCGACGCGGTGGGCTCGTCCATCAGAATGAAGCGGGCGTTTTCCGACAGGGCCCGGGCGATTTCCACCAGCTGCTGCTGAGCCATCCCCAGGGCCACCACCGGCAGGCCGGGATCGAGCGTTTCGCCGATTTTTTCCAGAACCTCCCCGGCCAGACGGTGGAGGCGCCTTCTGGACACGAAAAACCTGCCTGCCACATTCTCCCTGCCCAGAAACAGGTTGTGGGCGATGCTGAGCCAGGGGACCAGGCTCAGTTCCTGGTAGATGGTGGAGATGCCCCGGTCCGTCGCGTCTTTGGGCCCCTTCAGCGAAAGCTCCCGCCCGTCCAGCAGGATGGCTCCGGAATCCGGCCTCTGGGCGCCGCTGAGAATTTTCAGCAGCGTGGATTTCCCCGCCCCGTTCTCCCCCACCAGAACGTGGACCTCCCCGGGCCGGACGGTGAAGGAGACATCCCGCAAGGCCTGCACTCCGGGGAAGTTTTTGTGGACATTCTCAAGCTGCAGCCCCGGGGGGGGAGTCTCCCCTCCTCCCGAGGCCGCAGCACTCCGGCCCCCGGGGCCGGAGGAGGCCCCCGGACCCGGCGCCTCCGGGTCCCGAGGCTTGCCGGTCTCCCTATTTTCGGAACTGGGCGACGTTGTCCTTGGTGACAAAGGAGACCTCCATGATGTGTCTTTTGGGAACCGTCTCACCCTTCAGGACTTTCTGCGCGAACTGCACCCCGAACCGTCCGATGTCGTAGGGCGGCAGGGCGATGGTCATGTGCAGCTCCCCTTCGGCAACGGCCTTCAGGGCATCCGGGTTGGCGTCCATGCCGGTGATTTTGATGGTCCGGTTCATGGCCTTCGAAGCCGCCAGGGCCCCCATGGCCATCTCGTCGTTCAGGCAGAGGACGGCCTCGGCCTCGGGGAACCTCTGCATCATGTTCTCCGCCACCGGCAGGGACTTGGCCCGGTCGTAGTAGCCGGTCTGGGAGGAGAGCACCTCGATGTTGGGGTACTGGGGCAGAACGTTGTTGATCCCCTTGATCCTGTCCTCCGACGAGGCCGCCCCGGGGGTCCCGGTGAGGATCAGAACCTTGGTCTTCTTTCCCCCCAGAGATTTTCCGAACCAGTGGATGAGCTGCTCCCCCAGAACCACGTTGTTGGTTCCGATAAAGGCGGTGGCGTTGGCCTCCCCCAGGTCTCTCTGCAGGGCCATGACGGGGATCTTCATGGACAGGGCCTTCTGCGCCAGGGGCTTGGCCCCGTCGTCCACGCCGTTGATGAGGAGGACCCGGATGTTCTTGGTCAGGGCATCCTCCACATCGGAAACCTGCTTCTCGATCTTGTTCTGGGCGTCCAGAACAATGATTTCGAAGCCCGCCGCCTTCGCCTCGTCCCGGGCCCCCTGGGCCATGGTGGCGTAAAAGGGGTTGCTGGTGGTGGAGACGCTGAAGGCGATGAGGTTCCCCGCCGCGGGAGCGGCCGCTTCCTTGGCCCCCCCGGCGAACCCGAAGCCCGCCGCCGCGAACAGCGTCAGAAGCAGTACCAACATTTTCTTCGTCATTTTCATCACTCCTCCTCGAATATTGGGAACCGAATACTCGGTTTGACACCCGGACGCGCAAGGCGCACGCAACTGTATTGATGATTGTACAACCCGACCCTGCATCTGTCAACTAAAAACGTTGACATAGGAGCAACTGAATTGTACAATCAACAACACAACCAGGGGGTGAGGGATATGGGAAACAAAAACACCGGAATCGAAAAACGGGCCAGGCTCATCGCGGAGGCGGGATCGCTGTCCCGGGCCCTGGAGAACGGGACGCTGGAGCAGTTCCAGGAGGTCTCCCTTTCCGAAGCCCTGGTGCTGGGCCTGCTGAACCAGGGCGTGCGGAAGTACATCGGGGTCTTCGGCCATGGAAGCACGGACCTGGGGCATATCCTGTCCCATTACGAGAAGGCGGGGCTGGTCAGGATGTACAACGTTCGCCACGAGACTGCCGCCGCCCACTGCGCCAGCATGCTGAAGTGGCACTACGGCGAAACCAGCGCGGTGGTCACCTCCATCGGTCCGGGGGCCCTGCATGCCTTCTCGGGCTCGCTGGTTTCCGCCTCCAACGGTCTGGGGGTCTACCATATATACGGAGACGAAACCACCCATGACGAGGGGCCGAACATGCAGCAGGTCCCCAAACCGGAACAGGGAAACTTCCTCTCCCTGACAAAAACCATGGGGGCCGGTTACCAGATCCACACCCCCGAATCGGTCTTCACCGCCCTGCGCCGGGGGGCCGCCACCGTCTTCAGTCCGTCCTTCCCGGGGCCCTTTTTCTTTCTCCTTCCCATGAACACCCAGCCCGCGGGGATGAAGGAGCTCAATCTCCGGGAGATCCCGGAGAAGCCGGATTTCCCCCGGACCCACTGCGGAGACCCGGAGGTCTACGCCCGGGCCACCGCCATGGTGCGCCGATCTTCCCGGGTCTGCATCAAGATCGGCGGCGGGGCGGCGGGCTGCGGGCCGGAAATCCTGGAGCTGGCGGAACTCACCGGCGCGGTGATCGTCACCGGAGCCAAGATGACCGGAGAGGTGCCCTACAGCCACGAGAGAACCATGGGGGTGGGAGGCTCCAAGGGGAGCATTTCGGGGAACTACGCCATGAACGAGGCGGACTGCGTCATCGTCGTCGGGGCCCGGGAGGTCTGTCAGTGGGACAGCTCCGGGACGGCCTGGAAAAAGGCGAAGGCCATCGTCAACTTCAACACCATCCCCCAGTATGCCGCCCATTACAACCGGTCCCAGCCCATCCTGGGGGACGCGAAGTCCAACCTCCGGGCCTGGATCGACCATCTGAAACGGGAAGGCTTCACCAACCGGGAGAAAGCCGCCCAGACCTGGCTGGCGAAGACGGCGGAGAAGAAACGGGAGTGGGAGGCCTTCAAAAGAAAGCGCTGGGACAGGCCCGTCCTGTTCGACCCCGTCTGGGGCCGTGAGGCGCTGACGCAGCCCGCGGCCATCCGCGTGGCCTACGAGTTCGCCAGGGCCCGGGGGGCGGCCCGGTACTTCGACGCCGGGGATGTGCAGGCCAATGGCTTCCAGATCATGGAGGACGAGAGCCCGGGACTCACCTTCAGCGACACCGGAGCCTCCTACATGGGTTTCGCCGCCTCGGCCCTCCTGGCAACGGCGCTGGCGGACAGGCCGGTCTACAGCTTCGCCTTCAGCGGTGACGGAAGCTTCACCATGAACCCCCAGATACTCCTCGACGGAGTCGAGCACGGTGCCCGGGGCTGCCTCCTGATCTTCGACAACCGGGGGATGGGGGCCATCCGGGGCCTGCAGATGGCCCAGTACGGGGAAGCCTACAAGACCACCGATTCCATTCCGGTGGACTACACCGCCCTGGCCGCCTCGGTGACGGGGGTTCTGTCCCTCTTCGGCGGATGGACCGAGGAAAGCTTCCGCGACGCCCTGGAGAAGGCCTACGCCTACCCCGGCCTGAGCGTGATCACCCTGCCGGTCTATCTGGGAGACGACGAGCTGGGGGGCCTGGGGGTTTTCGGAAACTGGAATGTGGGCAACTGGTGCGACGAGGTCCAGAAAGAGCATCATCGAATAGGACTCTAGAAAAGGAGAGGACAATGAGGATAGCGGTGGTTAACGAAGTGAGCGCCGGGGACAGAAACGGCGCCATACTGAAGGCCCTGGAGGGACGAGGGCACAGTGTGCACAACCTGGGAATGGCCGACGGCCAGGAAAGCCCCCAGCTTCTGTACACCCATACGGGTTTCATCTCCGCCCTGGTTCTGAATCTGGGCCTGGCGGATCTCGTCGTGGGTGGCTGCGGCACCGGCGTGGGCTATCTGAACTCGGTGATGCAGTTCCCGGGGGTCACCGCGGCGGCGCTCCACAGCCCCCTGGACGCCTGGCTCTTCGGACAGATCAACGCCGGCAACTGCGTGTCCCTGGCCCTGAACCAGGGCTTCGGCTGGGCGGGAGACGTGAATCTGGGCTTCATCTTCGACCGGCTCTTCTCGGTGGAGTGGGGCAGCGGGTATCCGGAGCATCGGCGGGAGCCCCAGAGGGCGGCCCGGGGGGTCCTGGCCGCCATGTCCTCCGCGGCCCATCGGAGCTTCCCGGACATCATCGCCGCCCTCCCGGAGGAGGTCGTCGTCCCGGCCCTGACCTTTCCCCGGCTGTGGGACTTTCTGGCCCTGGATTCCCGGGACCTGGGCGAGATCGGGGCGGCCCTGAAGCTCCGCCTGAAGGGTTAGAAGCCCCCGCGGACCCGCGCCGGGAACCGGCGGCCGTCCAGGCAGGGCTCAGGCCCTGCCCAGGCAGGACCCGGGCCTCCGCCTCAGACCTCCGTCCCGGCCTCCGCGCCGGGAGCCCGCCCCATGAGGGCGTTGATCTCCCCCAGGGCCTCCCGGACTATCCGCAGATTCCTTTCCATCTCCGCCATCATCCGGTCCTTGGGACCGGAAATCCCCAAGGCGGCGACGATCTTCCCGGTGAAGTCGTAGATGGGTCCGCCGACGCAGACCACATTCAGGTTGTACTCCTCGATGTCCAGGGCGTAACCCTGGGACCTCACCCGGGAAAGCTCCTGCAGCAGCAGGGGAAGTTCGGTTATCGTCTGCGGGGTGTAGCGCTCCAGGGGATGCTTCGCAAAGAGGAGCTCGATCTCCTGGAGGGAAAAGTCACAGATCAGACTCTTTCCCACGGCGGTGCAGAACAGCTCCTCGGTGTCCCCGATGTTGGTGTTGGCGGTGATGATGTTGCTCCCCTGCTCCCGGTCTATGAAAACCGCCAGAGGGCCGGACCGGGCGGCGAGATGGGCGTTTTCCCGGGTTTTCCGGGCCACCCCCCGCAGGACGGGGGAGGCCACCTGGGTGATCTTCATCTGGTGATACAGCGACGAGGCCAGGCTGAAGACGCCGTAACCCAGCCGGTAGCTTTTCCGGTTCTCCTCCTGCCGGACCAGACGGTGCTTCATCAGGGTGGCGAGAATCCGGAAGACCGAACTCTTGTCCATGTTCATGTGCTCCGTCAGCTCCGCCAGCGAAAACCCTCCTTCGGGATGCTCCGCGATGTATTCCAAGAGACCCAGGGCCCGATCCACCGATTGAATGAGGGAATTCTCTTCTTTCATTGGGGACATTATACAATGGCTTTGCGCCTTTTGGAACCCGGCCGGGACCGGCCCGTCAGGGAAGCTCCACCAGCACCTTGCAGCTCGCCGACGGGTCCCGGGCCACCCGGAACGCCTCCTGGATGCCGCTCCAGGGGAAGCTGTGGGAGTTTATCCCCGAAAGATCGATCCTTTTCTCCTCCACCAGCCGGAGGGCCCGGGCGAAGTCTCCGGCGGCGTAGATCCGGGTGCCCAGGATGGTCTGCTCCCCGTAGGAGAGCTGCCGGAAGAAAACCTCGCAGGGGCTTTTATGCAGCGCCACGACGACGATCCGCCCCTTGATGCCCGTGACGGGAATCAGCAGAGACCCCACCGCCGGGACCCCCGCCGCGTCGATGGTGACATCCGCCCCCTCCCCGCCGGTGAAATCCATCACCGCCTCCACGGGGTCGGCTGCGGAAGAATCCACCACCTCCAGCCCCAGATTCCGGGCCCGGGCGATCCGCTCCCCGTCCCGTTCAAAAAGCAGAACCCTGTGGTCCCCCCAGGTCCGGGCCACCAGGGCGCAGAGAAGCCCGATGGGTCCGGCCCCGAAAACCACGATGGAATCCCCCGGGGACGGCTTCCCCGCGTCCACACCGTGCACCGCCACCGCCAGGGGCTCGATCATGGCTCCCTCCCGGTCGGACACGGAGTCCGCCAGAGGAAAGACCTTGTTCACCGGCGCCGCCGCGAACTCCGCGAAGCCCCCGTGGGTTTCCACCCCCAGGAGCCGCAGGTTCCGGCACACATGCCGGTTCCCGCCGCGGCAGGGGCGGCAGGTCCCGCAGGCCAGGAGGGGCTCCACCGTCACACGCTGACCCGGGCGCAGGGCCCCGGAGTAAGCCTCCGGCAGCCTCTCCACCCGCCCCATGAACTCGTGCCCCAGGATCAGGGGAGCCTTCGCCCGGGGATGTTTCCCCGAGATGATGGTGAGGTCCGACCCGCAGATGCCCCCCACCCCCACCCGGATCAGGGCCTGATCCTTCTCCGGCACGGGAACCGGCATGTCCTGAACCTCGGCCACATCCGTGTTTTTCCATACATACGCCCGCATGTCCCCATCCCCCGGCTTTCGCGCCATTTACGATCTCCTGGTCGATCCCGCCCGCAGTATACCATAATCCGGCGTGGCGGCGGCGCGGAAACAATCTGAAACAGCCGGAGCACGACAGAGGCATGCCGTCGGAGAAAACCCCATGCATCTCGCATGAAAGCTCCCCCGCGGACCCTCCTCACCTGGTGCGCAGTTTCCGGGCAATTTCCATCTCTATTTTCTGGGTATAATGCAGGTGGTCCTTCAGGCGCCGGATAGTCAGCTCCGTGTCTCCATCCTGGATCGCATGCAGGATGGAACGATGCTCCAGAGCCAGGCGCTCGATGGTTTCGGTATTCCAATACTTCCGGCGGTAATCCACTTTATGAAACAGCTGGGAGATCACCATGCTGAAGGAATTGAGAAGGCTGTTTCCGCTGGCTTTCAGCATGATGGCGTGAAACTCCATGTCGGCCTCGTCCGCCACCCTCGGTTCCAGTTTGTTTTTCAGCATTTTTTCCACCGCGCATTCCATCTCGAAGATCTGCCCGGGGGTGATGCGCTTGACCACCAGCGGAATGGTGGAAATTTCGATTACGATGCGCGCTTCGATGGATTCATAGAGGTTGGCGTTGGTGACCTGGTAATTGAACCTCAAATTGTCCGATATGGCGTTGGCGTCGAGTTTGTTGATTATCGTTCCCCGTCGGGGCGTTTTGGTGATGACTCCCTGATGGACCAGGCCGTTCAGCACATTCCTGACCCGGTATCGGGTGACGTTGAAATGCTCCGCCAGCTGGACCTCGGTGGGTATCTTGCTCCCCGGACCTTCCGCCTTGTCGAGAATGTAGGTCCGGATCTGTTCATCGAGGTTATGTCTTTCGCTGCTCGTCATACATGGACCGCTTTTTTGTTTTCAGACCTCCCCGACCTTGGCACCACGAATGTGTCCATCATCGATGGAGGATATATCGCGGTACAGACTCAGAAGATGTCCGGCGACGATTCTATACTTTTCGAACATCTTTTTATAGGTGTCAGAAAGCGCCTGGTCTGGAAAAACGGTGGATGCGGCGCCGCCGTCGGGCTCCCCTCCCCTTGTCCGGAGGCTTCCGTCGGCATGCAGGCCCAGAAGTGCGGCGCCATAGGCGGAATCCACCTGTGGCATGGCCTGCAGACGGACTCCCAGAGTGGCACTCAGAATTTCGAGAAGCACCGGTTCCCGTGTCCCTCCACCGACGACCCGCACCTGATCGGGAATGGGCTGGTTTTCCATTATGGCGGCAAAGGCGTCGCACAGGGAAAAAGCCACCCCTTCCAGCACCGCCCGGGCGAAATGCGCGTCCGTATGCTGAAAAGACGCCCCGGTAAAAGTTCCCCGGAGCCCGGGCTCCCAGTACGGCGTCCTTTCTCCGGAAAGAAAAGGGTGGAAAAGAAGCCCCAGCGATCCCGCCGGGGCCCGCGCCGCCTTTTGTCCAAAGGAGCGGAACCCATCCGGCGATTTGGCCCCGCCTTCGGATGTCACCGCCCAGGCG
>JAKQWJ010000130.1 GCA_029562045.1 Spirochaetota bacterium
CGCCTGGCCGCGCAGACGGTTCACCCCCGCCCCGGACGAGCTTTCCGGCGGATCTAGGCGGAACGATGAGTGAGAAGAGAAACGGAAACAGCCCGGTGGTTCTGGAAACCCGGGCCATCACCAAGGTTTTCGGCGGGCTCACCGCGGTGAACGGTTTCGACCTGGAGGTCCGGGAGGGGGAGATCTCCAGCCTCATCGGGCCCAACGGGGCGGGGAAGACCACGGTGTTCAACGCCGTCACCGGGATCTACCGGCCCGAGGGTGGCCGCATCCTCTTCCACCGGGAGGACATCACAGGGGAGGCCCCCCACCGGATCGTGGCCAAGGGGATAGCCCGGACCTTCCAGAACATACGGCTCTTCCCCAACATGACCTGTCTGGAGAATGTCATGGCGGGGCGGCACAGCCGCTCCTCCGCCGGTCTCTGGAGTTCCCTCGTGCGGACCGGGGCCCAGGTCCGGGAGGAGAAGGGGATCCGGGCGGTGGCGGAGGAGAGGATCCGCCAGGTGGGGCTCTGGGAGCTGCGGAACGAGCCGGCCGGGAGCATCTCCTACGGCAGCCGGCGTATGCTGGAAATCGCCCGGGCCCTGGCGGCGGAACCCTCCCTCCTGGTTCTGGACGAACCCAGCAGCGGGCTGAACCCCCGGGAGACCGAGGACCTGATGGTCTTTCTGCAGGATATCATCCGCCGGGAGAAGGTGACCATCCTTCTCATCGAGCACGACATGAACCTGGTGATGGGGATCTCCGACTGGGTGACGGTGATGGACGAGGGGCGGAAGATCGCCGAGGGGACCTCCGCCCATGTCTACAGCGACCCCCGGGTCATCGAAGCCTATCTGGGCGTGGAAACGGGGGGGAAGGGCTGAGCATGGCGGCGCTGCTGGAAATCCGGGACCTGCGGGTTTTCTACGGACCCGTGGAAGCCCTGAAGGGCCTGTCCCTCCGGCTGGAGGAGGGGGAAACCGCCGCCGTTCTGGGGGCCAACGGGGCGGGAAAGACGACCCTTCTCAACGCCATCTCGGGCCTCCTCCCTGTCCGGGATGGCCTGATCCGCTTCGACGGGGAGCCCCTGAACGGCGTCCCTCCCCACAGGATCGTCTCCCGGGGCATCTCCCAGTCCCCGGAGGGGCGCAAGGTCTTTTCCACCCTGACGGTGAGGGAGAACCTGGACCTGGGAGCCTACACCCGCAGGTCCCGGAAAGGGGAAACCGCCGCCGCCCGGGAGAGGGTCCTGTCGCTCTTCCCCATCCTGGCGAAGCGGCAGCGGCAGCTGGCGGGGACCCTGTCGGGGGGGGAGCAGCAGATGCTGGCCATCGGCCGGGCCCTGATGAGTTCCCCCCGCCTCCTCCTGCTGGACGAGCCGTCCCTGGGGCTGGCTCCCATCCTGGTGAAACAGATCTTCGACATCGTCCGGGAGATCAACCGTCAGGGCACCTCGATCCTTCTGGTGGAGCAGAACGCCCACCAGGCCCTGGACGTGGCGGAGACCGGCTATGTCCTGGAGAACGGCCGGATCGCCCTGTGGGGAAAGGCCTCGGACCTGGCCTCCAACGAGATGGTCCGGGAAGCCTACCTGGGGGGGAAGGCGTTGAAGAAGGCGGGAAATGCCTTACAAAAATAAAAATCATAAATAATTCAAAGACCTCTTTACCTCTGAAAACCAATACTCTTCATTGCAGATAGAAAAACGACTGTTGATTAAATAATTTTTCATTTTTTCTTTGCTTTCTCTCGAAAGATATATAAGAATTGAATCTAGTTGATCTTCGCAATTAACAATACAATTTTTTTAAATGCCTGTCTGTGAGCTATATGAAGGGGGGAAAAAACGAATGGATTATTGGGCTCATTCAAAAAATGACAGCCCAGAAAAAGAATGGCAACCAATGGAAGCTCACTCCCGTGGAGTTGCTGAATTAGCACATCAATTTGCTTCCAAGTTCAGTGTTGTCAACATCGGTTAAAAACTTCCGCTTTTCATCGGTCACCGGTTTCCGCTTTTTTCGGTGTTAGGGACTATAGTCCCAGGGAGT
>JAKQWJ010000136.1 GCA_029562045.1 Spirochaetota bacterium
GTTTTCCCCCCGGGGGCTCTCCCCTCCGGCGGTGGGCCTTCTCCCGGAAAAAACCAGGAAGGCTGCAGACACCAGAAAGAAGGCGGACACCAGTTTCGGGTGATTCTCCGCCCCGATGTCTTTTATGGACAGGCCGATGACGCCGGTGAGAATCGTGGCCAGAAGAATCACTCCCACCAGGCGCAGCCGCGGCCCGTCCTCGGGCCGCCCCTGGCGGACCAGGAAGCGGAAAAGGGCCGCCAGAAGCTCCCCGATCCGCCGGCGAAAAACGGTGAAAACCACCAGAAGCGTCGCTCCATGGAGGATCACGTCGAAGAGGCGGGGAACGTCCCGAAGCCGGAAGAGCGTTCGGAGCAGAACCAGATGCCCGGAGCTGGATACGGGGAGGAATTCCGTTATCCCCTGAAGAAGGCCGAAGGTGAGGGCTTGAAGGTAGGTCATGGTTTCTCCTGTCTTCCCGGGAGTGGAACGAAATCGGACAACAGCTCCGAGACCGTTTCGGCGGGGGTCTTGCCGTCGTAAAGATACCCGTAATGGACCGCCGCCACAAGCACCTTGCGGATGTATTCCCGGGTCTCGGCGAAGGGGAGGGCTTCGGCGAAGAGGACCTGTGAAAGACCGCGGAACTGTCTTTTCCACTGGTTCACCCGGCCTCCCCCGGCGTTGTAGGCCGCCAGATAGTGGACCCCGGGGCCGAAGCGCCTCTTCAGATCTGCGAGGTGCCGGGCTCCCAGCTGCAGGTTGGTCCGGGGGTCCGTCAGGTCCGGCTGATCGACCTTCAATTTCCGGGCCATGTCCCGGGCGGTGGCGGGCATGAGCTGCGCGAGTCCCACCGCCCCGGCGCTGGACCGGATGGCGGGTTCGAAGTGGCTCTCCTCCCGGACGAGGCTGTAATACACCGCCGGAGACAGGGAAAACTCCCGGATCGCCCCGTCGGTCTCCTCCCGAAAGGCCCGGGGATACAGGATCTCCAGGACCCGGCGATTCAGGGGTTCCGGGCTCCGTCGGGCCGCCCTCGCCAGGAGCCTTAAACCTTCGATGTGCCGACCCTGCGCCGCTTCCATCTCCGTCAGGAGGGCCGCGGTGTCGAGATCCGGAGGCTCCGGGAGGCTCCGGGCGGCCAGGATTCCCCGGCGGGACAGACCGAAATCGGCGAAGCCCCGGAGATACGGGTCAACCCCGGGGTCTCCAACAGGGCTGCCAACGAGGCTGCCAACGGGGCCGCCAACGGGGCTGCCAACGGGGCTGCCAACGGGAGTTTCCCCGGGGCGAGTACCGGGGCCGGGAGCCTTTCCGGGGACCTCTGCGATGTCCGATCCCGGATTTTCACCCGGGCTGTCATCCGGCTCCGCCCCGGGTCCGGCGGGAGAGAAGGGTTTTCCCAGGGCGATTCCGGCCAGCAGGGAGTGAAAGGAATTCCCCCGGGCATGGGCCGTTTCCAGCAGGTCGCGCACCGGCGGCAGCCCCCGGAGGTTTCGGTAGAGCCTCCGGCGTATCCCTTCCGCCAGCAGAAAAGCGAACCGGGCGTGGTCCACTCCGGGGGAGTCTTTCGTGGATTCGAAAGCCTCCCGAAGTCCGTTCCAGCGGCCCCGGCGGAGAAGCTCCGCGGCCAGGGGTTCGAAAAGGTCGGAGAAGTAGCGGGGGTCGTGGATCTTCCTCCGGAGAAGGGAATACTCCGTGAGAAAAGCCTCCGGGGAACGGCGGAGAGAGGAACTGAGGATGTACCAGAGCAGCCTGTCCCCGTCCTCCGGGAGCCGCGCCGGGATGCCCCGGCCGCCGGGGGCGGCCCCCATCGTGTCCGGGCCGGCCTCGCCGCCGGGCCGGATCCCCGGGCCGGTTTCCTTCTCCCACTGTTCCCTGGCCTTTTTCAGGACCGAGACGGCGGCCTCGTACTTCCCGGCCTGGCGGTAGAGCTTCCCCAGCTGTTCCCGGGCCGCCAGGAGGGCCTCGCCCTCCAGTCCGGGAAGCATCCTTTCCAGGTCACGGATTCCGTCCCGGTGTCGGGCGGTCTTCAGATGGATTTCCCCGTACTCCCGGAGAAAAACCGCTCCTCTCCGGAAAGAAGCGGGGGCATTCCGGTAACCCGGCAGCGCCGCGGCGTAGGACCCCGCGGCGAAGAAGGCTTTGGCCCGGAAGAAGGCGATTTCCTCCTTCGGGAATGCGGCGGCAAAGGCGGCCTCCGGGAAATCCCCGTCGCCGGCGGACCGGATATGGACCGGGTGGGCGGGCCGGTGGAGGAAAAGCGTCCGGATCTCATGCACCCATTCGGGCCTGCCGAGTTTCCGGTACGCCCCGGCGGCGAGGAAGATCTCCTCCTCTCCCGGCTCCCCGGGGAACCTGCGGACTTCCTCTATCATGTCCTGGTGCAATCCGGCCCGCAGCAGGGCCTGGAGAAGAAAAACCCTCCCCTCCGGATCGTCCGGATACAGCTCCCGAAAGCGCCGGGCGTCCCCGAGGCGGGCGTCCCCGGAGATTGGAGTCCCGAAAGACGCGTCCCCGGGGCGGGCCTCCCCGTTTTCCCTCCGGTCGGACCGCCTCATCAGTTCCCGGCCCGCCTCCTTCCGCCAGGGGTCGCGATCTTTGACGAAGGTCCGGATCAGCAGCGTTTCCGCGTTTTCGGGTATGGACCAGTCCGTGTAGCGCAGGGCCAGATAAAAAGCGGAGCCGGGCCTCCTCAGGATCAGTTCGTCCGCCAGGGCAGGGGTGACGGAAGTTTTTTTCAGGAACTCTTCGTCCCCCGCCAGGGCCTTTTCGAGCACCCGCGCCGCGACGGCGCCGCCGGAGTCCGGGCCCTGGCAGGAGAAGATCAGCAGGAGGGCGGCGGCGAGGAGCGGCATCGCCGTCGGGGGCCGCATCATCCGCCGAAAAACAACCGGAATACGGCGTAACCCAGGGCCGTTAACAGAAGAAGCCCGAACACCACGAAGACCGCCGCCGCGATGCCTCTGTGAGCGCTCCCTCCTTTCCGGCGGGACCGTCCGGCAGTCCAGGGGGCGACGCCGGCGCTCCATACTCTGTCCGGAGGGAGATACAGGCTCTTGAAATCTCCGGAGCGGGGGCTTCGGGCGAAGGCCCGGAGGTAGCCCGGTTCGTCCAGGGATAGACGAAGCTCGATGTCCGCCCTTCCGCTGTTCTCGGGGGGAAGGTCCGTCAAGGCCAGTTCAGCCAGGAGAGCACCCCGACGGGCAGGCTGTCCCGGCGTCCCCCGGTAGATGGCGATGCGCGCCTCTTCCTGGTCGTTCCGGACCGTGGTGAGGGTGACCCTTTTCAGGCCCGGGCCGTCTTCCCCCAACAGGGGGTGAAACCCCCCGTCAGCCAGTCTGATGCCTATCATAGCGGAGAAAGACTACCGGGAGAGGGGAGCTTTGTCAACGCGGCGGGCTTCCCGCCCTGCCGTCCCGTCGGATTAGAACGCCCGGCCCACGCTGAGGCCGAAGTAGGGCAGGATCGGGAAAAAGTCGTCGCTGTCGCCGTATTTGGATATCAGATTCTGGTAGACCACCCCCAGTTCGAGGGCCAGGCGGGTCTGGTTCCGTTTTCCGAAAATGGAGCTGAACCCCAGGCCTCCCCGGAACTGCAGGAGCCCCCCTTCGACCCAGCCGGAAGAGCCGCCGCCGGCGGCTCCGAGGGTGAGGTAACTCATGCCGCCGTTGAGGTACAGGGTCCCTTCGGGGTCGCCGAAATAGACCCTGATGAAGCCCCCGGGATTCACCGACCAGATGACGCCCCCTCCGGCGGCGAAGAAGAAGCCGTTCAGCATGCCCCCGATTCCGATGTGGGAGGTGGGAAAAATTTCCACACTCACCCCGATGGGGGCGAAGAGCGAATACCCGATGTTGAGCATGACGCCGCCGGTGGGGTTGGGCGCCCCAGGATTTCCCTGGGCGAATAAAGCTCCTCCGGCCAGGCTCAGCACGAGGATGGCTATCAAGGATTTTTTCATGTGGTCCTCCTGTGTGGGCGGATCTCCCGCATCGAACTCTATCCTACATTATACATTCTAATCGGCCAATGATTCAAATAGAGCCGTGTTTTTTCGGAAAAATCCCCCTGATTTTCTCAGGATCCGGGGCGCGCCTTCGGAGATGACCGGGGACAGGTTTGTTCCTGTCTTTGCTTTTTTTTATAGAGGGAATGGGTCGTCCTTTGGCCGGTTCGGGGTGTTCGCCGTGCGCCCCGGACCGGGTCCGGACCGGAAAAAACCGAACCATGACAGGACCAGATTCCCGGAGGGTCCGTCTGGGCCCGCGGGAGCCGGGAAACCCCGCGGGCTCCGGCGGAACGCCGGAGCCCGCGGGACGGAAGAAAGTCGTCAACCCGCCGTGATGCCGGGAGTTTTCCGGACAAACTCATCCAGGATCTCCCCCAGATTCGGGCGCCCCCGTTCCGCCAGATCGTAGTAGATCCGGGTGAAAGGCTTGTTGATCCGGATGACCCGGGACAGATCGATGGGAGTCCCGATGATCACCGAGTCGCAGTCGGTGCGGTCGATGGTTGCCGCCAGGTCCCGAAGCTGCTCCTCCCCATAGCCCATGGCGGGAAGAAGGGTGCCGATGTTGGGATAGATCCTGAAGGTGTCCTTGAGTTTCCCCGCCAGGAAGGGCCGGGGATCGACGAGCTTCGCCGCCCCGTACTGCCGGGCCGCCACGGTGCCCGCCCCGATGGTCATTTCCCCATGGGTCAGGGTCGGGCCGTCTTCGATGACGAGAACGCGCTTGCCGCGGATCTTCTCGCCGTCCTTCACCAGCAGCGGCGAGGCGGCGTCGACGACGATGGCCTTGGGGTTGAGGGCGCGGATGTTGTTGCGCACCAGCAGGATGTCCTGCAGGTTGGCGGTGTCGATCTTGTTGATGACGAT
>JAKQWJ010000147.1 GCA_029562045.1 Spirochaetota bacterium
AGCCTGGACGAAGGTCTTCTGCGCGACCTCATCATGGGGATCGTCCGGGGCTGCGAGATCGCGGGCTGCGAACTCAGCGGCGGTGAAACCGCCGAGATGCCCGACCTGTACCGGGGCGGGGATTTCGACCTGGCCGGCTTCTGCGTGGGCATCGTCGAGAAAGAGGAGATGCTGCCCCTGAAGGGCCGGATGGCCGCCGGAGACCCTCTCTACGGCATCCCCTCCTCGGGGATCCACTCCAACGGTCTCAGTCTGGCCCGCAAGGCTGTCCCCGAAACGGACCTCGCGGCCTGGCGGGACCTCCTGGAGCCCACCCGTATCTATGTCCGGGAGCTGATGCACCTCCACGGGGCGAAGGTGATCTCCGGGGCGGCCCACATCACCGGCGGCGGATTGGCGGGTAACCTGTGCCGGGTTCTGGCCCCGGGCCTCTCCCCCCGTCTCTCCTGGGACTGGACGGTCCCCCCGATCTTCCGGACCATCCGGGACGGCGGCGGGATCGGGGAGGAGGAGATGCGGCGGGTCTTCAATATGGGGGTGGGGATGGCCCTGGTGGTGCCGAAAACCATGGAAAAAGATTTTCTTGCCGCCGCCCGGGGGGGAAACATCCCGGTTTTCCCCATCGGGGAACTGGTTCATGGCTGAGCTGGCGGTCCTGGCATCCGGGAACGGTTCCAATTTTCAGGCCCTGGCGGAAGCGCTGACGGGGACCCGGCACCGGGTGGCCTGCCTGGTGTCGGACCGCCCCGGGACCTATGCGCTCCAGCGGGCCCGGCGGCTGGGCCTTCCGGCGCACCTGGTATCCTATGCCGGCAGAAGCCGGGAGGAGGCGGAGGAGGAGATCCTCCGGACGCTGGGCCTCTACCGGATCGACCTCATCGCCCTGGCGGGGTTCATGCGCCTTCTGTCTCCCCGTTTCGTCGACGCCTACCCCTCCCGGATCGTCAACATCCACCCCTCACTGCTGCCGAAGCACCCCGGAAAAGAGGGGATCGCCGAAAGCTACGCCTCGGACGACCGCGAACTGGGGATAACCATCCACTATGTGGATTATGGTCTTGATTCGGGCCCCATAATTCTGCAAGAATCCTTTGTCAGAAACGGAAACGAGAGCATCCAGGAGATCGAGGAGAGGATCCACGGGCTGGAGCACCGGCTGTACCCGATGGTGGTTCTCCGGCTCCTGGACGCGCTGGTCGGGAAAGGAGAGGAAAGGTGAGAGTACTGATTCTTGGAGGCGGTGGCCGGGAGCATGCCCTGGCCTGGAAGTTTTCCGCCAGCACCCGGATCTGCGGTCTCTTCGTGGCGCCGGGAAACGCGGGAACCGCCGAAATCGCCACGAACCTCCCCAGGGTAAACCCCCTGAAAAAGGCATCGGTCATCCAGGCCTGCAGGGAACACCGGATAGATCTGGTTTTCGTCGGCCCCGAGGAGCCTCTGGCCGCGGGCATCGTGGACGCCCTCTCCGCGGAGGGAATAGCCGCCGTGGGACCCGGCCGGGACGCGGCCCGGCTGGAGACCTCGAAGGCCTTTTCCAAGAGTTTCATGGTCCGAAACGGCGTTCCCACGGCGGAGCATCGGGAGTTCTCCGATTTTGACGCTTTTCAGAAGTTCCTGAAAAAAAACAGGAAACGGGTGGTGCTGAAAAAGAGCGGCCTCGCCGGGGGGAAGGGGGTGCTGGACACCGCCGCCCGGGACGAGATGCTGGATTTCGCCGGGAAGACCCTTCGGGAGGACATCCTGGTGGTGGAGGAATTTCTGGACGGCTTTGAAACCTCGATCTTCGCCGTCAGCGACGGGAAAAATTACCGCCTCCTCCTGCCCTGCATGGATTTCAAGAAAGCCGGAGAGGGGGACACGGGACCCAACACCGGCGGCCTGGGGGCGGTCTGCCCTCTGCCCTGGCTGGACCCGGAGATGCAGCGGAAGATCCTGTCCGACATCGTGGAACCCACCTTTTCCGGCATGAGAAAGGAAAACCTCATGTACACCGGGGTTCTGTACTTCGGCCTGATGATCACCGAAGAGGGGCCGAAGGTGCTGGAGTACAACGTCCGCTTCGGCGATCCGGAGACCCAGGCTCTCCTTCCCCTGATAACCTCCGATTTCGGCAACCTCTGGGATGCCGCCGCGGCGGGAACTCTGGACAGCTTCCCTCTGTCGTTTTCCGACTCCGCCTCCCTGGGGGTGGTCATCGCCGCCAGGGGCTACCCCGGAAAGTACTCCAGGCGCCTGAAGGTGAAGATAACCCCGCGCCCGGAGGAAAAGAACCTCCATGTCTTCCATGCCGGGACTCTCCGCTCCCGGGACGGGGCGCTCCTGACCGGTGGCGGCCGCTGCTTCACCGTGGTGGGAGTGGGCAAGGACATCTACAAGGCGGCGGAGCTGGCCTACAGTGGTACGGAGGACGTCAGGTTCCACGGCGCCTGGTTCCGCCGGGACATCGGAAAGAGGTTCATGACGGAATAGGGAAACCGGGAAAACCCTGCTGACGCCGGATCTCGTACAACAGGATGCCCCCGGCGACGGACACGTTGAAGGAATCCACGTGTCCCGCGGTGGGAATCCGGATCAGGCCGTCGCATTTTTCCATGACCAGCCGGGAAAGCCCCCTGCCCTCCCCCCCCAGCGCCAGAGCCGTCCTCCCCGACAGGCCGGTCCGGTCCGCCGCGTCCCCCCCCATGTCGCCGCCGTAGACCCAAAAACCCGCCTCCTTCAGCGCCAGGATGGCCCGGACCAGATTGGGAACCGAAAACACCGAAACGAAGGCGCTGGCGCCGGAGGAGATCCGCGCCGCCGCCGCATCCTCCTTCGCCGACCTCCTGTCGGGGACCACCACCGCGTCCACCCGGAAAAGATCGGCGGAACGCAGAAGGGCTCCGAAATTATGCGTATCGGTGACTCCGTCCAGAAGGAGGACGAGCCCCGTGTCTCCCCGGAAACGGGAAAGAAAGCCGCCGAAGGAGGGGGCCTCCGTCCGGGCCGCAGGAGTCAGCTCGAGGACCGGCCCCTTGTGCCCCCGGGCTCCCGGCAGGTCCGGGCCGCCCCTGTCTCCGTGCCGGACGGGAATCCCGGCCCTCTCCGCCGCGGCGACGAGCTCCTCCGTTCTTTTGTTCCGGATCGATACGTGAAGAATCCCGGGGGCGCCGGTTTTCAGATACTCCCGGATCGCGTGGTAGCCGAGGATGAAGCGGGGGGCGGGCTTATCGGTCCGGTCCATACTTTTTGACCCGGTCGATGACGCCGTCGTGATCGGTGTCCCGCTCGTACCTTTCGATGTATATGCCCTTTTTTATGTATATCCAGGCATCGATGTGTCCGTCGAAATTCGTGTCGATCTCCTCCCGGATGAGGACCCCACCGGAATAGAAACAGAAATCGTCCATCTTTCCGTCGAAGTTGTAATCCAGTTCCTCGTGGACCTTCTCCCCCCTGCTGTCCAGAAAGACCACCTGATCCACCACGCCGTCCTTGTTCCGGTCCAGTTCCAGAATGGAGGCATACCTGCCGTCCAGGGATCTGCGCGCCTCGGACCGGACCGTTTCCACCTTCGTGGTCGGGGAGGCGGCGAAAAGAGGGGCGGAGGCGCAAAGCAGGAGCAGGATGGCACGCTTCATGGAACACTCCTTGGCTGTTTTCCCTATTTTCGGCGGATCGGGGGAGAAAAGAGAGGACCGCCGGAGATGGCTACCGGGAACGCAGTTCCGACAGGGACACCGGCTGGGGATCCGATATCTCCCCTTCGATCTCGGAGAGTTCTTTCAGGAGCGCCTTGGAGCGGCTGGAGAGGCGGGTGGGGATCCGGATCATGATTTTGATGTACATGTCCCCCCGCCGGCCGGGATTGCCCACGGCGGGAAAACCTTCGCCCCGGAGGCGGAAGACCTTTCCTTCCTGGGTCCCCGGGGGTATCTTCAGCCGGATCTTCCTGTCCTCCAGATTCGTCACGTAGAGGTCCGCCCCCAGGGCGGCCTGGGCGATGGAAATGGGGATGACGCAGTAGACATCGTCATCGCTCCGCTCGAAATGGTTGTGGGGCCGGATGGTAATGACCACATAGAGATCCCCGGCAGGGCCGCCGTTGGGTCCCGCGTCGCCCTGCCCGGAAATGGTGATCCTTTTCCCGTTCTCGATGCCGGCGGGAATGGTTACCTTGATCTTCTGCTGCTTTCGCACCACCCCGCTGCCGCCGCAGGCCTTGCAGGGGTTCTCGATGATGTACCCCTCCCCGCCGCAGTGGGGACAGGAGGTGGCGATGGAAAAAAAGCCCGAATTGCGCCGAACCTGGCCGGCGCCGCCGCAGGTGGGGCAGGTCTTGCGGCCGCTGCCCGACTCCGCCCCCGTGCCGGAGCAGACCTGACAGGGGGCGTTCCGGTTGTAGGTGATCTCCGCCTTGGTCCCGCGGAAGGCATCCGTGAAGTCGATCTCCAGGTTGTAGCGCAGGTCCGAGCCTCTCTGCACATGGGATCTTCCCGAAGATTTCCGGGCGCCGCCGCCGAAGAAGCCCTCGAAGATCCCCGAAAAATCCCCGAAGATATCTTCGAAATCCCGGTAGACGGTGGAATAATCCCGGGGCCCTCCGGCCCCGGCTCCCATGCCCTCGACCCCGGCGAAACCGAACTGGTTGTAGGCCTGGCGCTTGCTTTCGTCCGACAGCACCTCGTAGGCCTCGGTCCCTTCCTTGAACTTCTCTTCCGCCTCCTTGTTGCCCGGATTTTTATCCGGGTGAAACTGGATGGCCAGTTTCCGGTAGGCTTTTTTTATCTCGTCGATCGAGGCTTCCCGGGAGACCCCGAGAACCTCGTAATAATCTCGTTTTGCCAAAACTGACCCCTCTGGAAGGGACTATTTGTTCTCGTCGTCCACGACTTCGTAATCCACATCCTCGACGTTGGACTTCCGCTTCGTCTCCCGGGCCGAATCCCCTCCTCCCGTCCCCGCCTGTGCCTCCGCCCCGTGGCCGGCTTCCGTGGTCTGGGTGTGTTTGTAGGCTTCTTCGGCCAGTTTGTACGAAGCCTGCTTCAGGGCTTCGCTTTTTTCCTTCATTTTGGCCACATCCCTGGATTCGATGACCGTCTTCAGATCGGCCACCGCCACTTCGATGTTGCGCCGGTCCTCGGCGCTGACCTTGTCGCCGAACTCCTTCAGGGTTTTTTCGGTGGAATAGATCAGGTTGTCGGCCTCGTTGCGGGTCTCCGCCGCCTCCCGATTCTTCTTATCCTCCTCGGCGTGCTCCTCCGCCTCCCGCACCATCCGCTTGATTTCATCCTCCTTCAGGCCCGAGGAGGATTCGATCCGGATCTTCTGCTCCTTGTTGGTGCCCAGGTCCTTGGCGGAGACGTGCAGGATGCCGTTGGCGTCGATGTCGAATACGACCTCGATCTGGGGCACTCCCCGGGGAGCGGCGGGGATGCCCACCAGGTCGAACCGCCCGAGGGTCCGGTTCTGACCGGCCATTTCCCTCTCTCCCTGGAGGACGTGGATGGAGACCGCAGTCTGGCCGTCCGCGGCGGTGGAGAAGATCTGGGTCTTCTTGGTGGGGATGGTGGTGTTCCTTTCGATGAGCTTGGTGAACACCCCTCCCAGGGTTTCGATTCCCAGCGACAGGGGCGTCACATCCAGAAGCAGAACATCCTTCACGTCCCCTCCCAGAATGCCGCCCTGAATCGCCGCGCCCACCGCCACCACCTCGTCGGGGTTCACCCCCTTGTGGGGATCCTTGCCGAAAAGCTCTTTCACCAGGGACTGCACCGCGGGGATCCGGATGGAGCCGCCCACCAGGATGACCTCATCGATGTCTCCGGCCTTGAGCCCCGCGTCCTTCAGAGCCTGCATGACCGGCCCCTTCGTCCGCTGGATCAGGTCTCCGATGAGCTGTTCCAGCTTGGCCCGGGTGAGGGTATACAGCAGATGCTTGGGACCCGAGGCGTCGGCGGTGACGAAGGGAAGGTTGATCTCCGTGCTCTGGGTGCTGGAAAGCTCCATCTTGGCCTTCTCGGAGGCCTCTTTCAGGCGCTGCAGGGCCATCCGGTCCTTGGACAGGTCGATGCCGTAGTCCTTCTTGAAGCTGTCGATGAGCCAGTCCATGATCCGCTGGTCGAAGTTGTCCCCCCCCAGATGGGTGTCCCCGTTGGTGGACTTCACCTCGAAGACCCCGTCGCCCAGCTCGAGGATCGAAATGTCGAAGGTCCCGCCCCCCAGGTCGTAGACGGCGATCTTCTCTTCCTTCTTGTCTTTGCCGAAACCGTAGGCCAGGGCCGCCGCGGTGGGCTCGTTTACGATCCGCTTGACCTCGAGGCCGGCGATCCTCCCGGCATCCTTGGTGGCCTGCCGCTGGGAGTCGTTGAAATAGGCGGGAACGGTGATGACCGCCTCGGTTACGGACTCACCCAGATAGGCTTCGGCGGTTTCTTTCATCTTCTGCAGAATCGCCGCGGATATTTCCGGCGGGGAATACATCTTGTCGCCGATTTCAATCCTGACGCTCCCGCCGGAGTCTTCGCCGATTTTGTACGGCGCCATCCGAATTTCTTCGGGGATCTCGCTGGTCCGCCGTCCCATGAATCTCTTTATCGAGTAGATGGTGTTTTCCGGGTTGGTGATCATCTGGTTTTTCGCGGGCTGTCCCACCAGCCTCTCGCCCTTCGCGGTAAACGCGACGATGGACGGGGTGGTCCGCTGACCCTCCGCGTTCTGGATGACCACGGGTTCGCCGCCCTCCATGACGGTCACGCAGGAATTGGTGGTTCCCAGGTCGATGCCGATTATCTTAGCCATTAGTGCGTCTCCTCTTTTCTCTCAGCGCTGCGAGTCGCGTCGGACGACACCTCGCTTTTTTTTGTCCCCCCCGCCGCCCCGGGCAGCGACACTTTCACCTTGGCCGCCCGAAGGACCCGGTCGTGGAGGTAGTATCCTTTCTGATAGTCTTCCAGAACCACCGAGCTCTCGTGGTCCGCCCTCTCCTCGGTGGTTACCGCCTCGTGCTTCCCGGGATCGAAAACCTCCCCCACGGAGTCGAAGCGCCGGAGGCCCCATTTCCGCTGCAGAAGTCCGGCGAACTGCTTTTCGATGAGAACGATCCCGTCGTGAAAAGCGGTGAAGTCCCGGGAATCCTCACCGGACTTGACGGCCCGCTCGAAATCGTCCAGGACCGTCATCAGGTCTTCCAGGAGCTGCTGGTTGCCGAACTGAATGGCCTCCTGCCGGCTCTTGTTCATCCTTTTCCGAAAATTTTCGAACTCCGCCTGACGGCGAAGGTTCTGGTCTTTCAGCTCCGTGTTCTCCGCCTCCACCCCGGCGAGGCGGCTTTCCAGCTCCTCCACTTTTCCCAGCAGGGCGGACTTCTCCGCTTCGAGCCGGTCTCCGTCGGTTCCGGCCGAACCGGACCCGGGCCTTGGCCCGGGCCGGAGCCCCGGCTGTGGCCCGGGCTCCGGCCCGGACCCATTACGAATTTTCTCGTTTTTCTCCTCGTTTCCGTCCAAAACATGGTCCTCTGTGTGTTTCTTATTGGTAAGAAAATACTAACACGCCGGTACAGCGTCAAGTTTTTTCCCGGTTTCCCCTTCTAGTTCGCCGTGAGTTCCAGTATGAGTTCCACTTCTCCCCTGCTCAGCTTCGTCGCAGCGGCGATCTGCTCCACCGTCCAGCCCTGACGGGCCAGCTTGGTAACCGTTTCCCGGGCGCTCATGGAGGGGGCCCCTTTCTCCTTTTTCGGAGACCGGGAGCCGTCCTTCAGCAGAGTCCCCAGGAGCTTCACCTGTTCCTGGACCTCCCGGGACACCTCCTCGATCCGGGTTTCGGTTTTTGCCAGCCATTCCCGGATTTTCTGCAGCTGAGCCATGCGTTTTTCCAGGTCCTTCATGACTCCGTCAATGTCGCCCAGCAGTTTGGCGGCTTCGTCGGCCTTTTCCTTGCCGCCGGCGAGTTGGGAAATCCGCCGGTTCAGCGCTTCGAGGCTCCCCGGGACCTGGGAAATTTCCCGCTGCAGGGATTCCAGCTTTTTCTCCATCTCCCCCAGGAGGGCGAAGTTCTTGTCCAGCCCTTCGGTGGTGACATCCAGGATCTTCTTCTTTTTTTCCAGCCGCTCGAACCGGGCCTCCGTGTCCTTCTGGAGGGTCTCCAGCCCCCGCAGCGAGGCCTGAACGGCGGTTATCCCGTCGTCGGTTTCGGAGATCTGACGGAGCTTCATCTCCACCGCGTCGCTCATGCCGATGAGGCGGCTGTAATCCGACTCCAGGGCATCGATGCGGCGCTTCTCCACGGTGAAGCGGGACATCTTCTCCGAGACCTCCTCGCCCAGCTTTCGGACCTTCTGCAGCTGCGTCTCCAGATCCTTCATCTCCTTCCGCCGGGCGTCCACCCGGTTCATTTCGGTTTTGAGTTCTTCGATGCTCTCGCCCAGGGAGATCTTCAGGGCGTCGGCCCTTTCGAAGATCTTCGTCTGTTCCACGAAATTCCGCTGTTTTCTTTCGATTTCCCCCAGGTTGATGGAGAGCAGCCTGGCGCTCTCCTCCATCCGTCCGTAGAGCTTCTGGCTGGACGCTTCGAACTGCGTGCGGGTGTCGGCGATGATGGCCCGAAGATCCCGGATCTTCCCTTCCGCCTCCGCCCGAAGCTCCATGTTCTTTTTCTGGTACTCCTCCCGGGCCTCCTCGCCCCGGGAACGGAACTCCTCCAGGGACTCTTCGGCGCCGTTCCTGAGTTCTTCCCGCAGAGAGGAGACGCTTTCTCCCAGGCGGCGGAGTTCCTCCTTCATCTCCGTCCTTTCCTCCCGGGTCGACAGGACCAGGTCGTCTCTCTGGGAGGAGAACTCGTCCCGAAGGCCGCTCACCGTCTCGGATACCAGAACCTTGATGCCGGCGAACCGGTTGTTGACCTCCGCCTCGGAGGCCTTCAGATCCTGCAGAACCCGGGCCTGCCATACCTCCACGTCGGAGCCGAGGGATTCGAGGGATCCGGCCAGGTCCTTCTTCCGTTCCTCCAGTTCTTCCGCAAGCAGCCTCAGCCGTCCGTCCTGCTCTTTCCGGTGCTTCGCCGCCTCCTGTTCCAGGGCGCGGCCGTACCGCTGGAGTTCCTCCTGAATGAGCCCTTGGGAAGACGCTATGGCTTCTTCCAACCGGGCCCGGACCGACCCCTGGAAATCGGCGATGGCGGCGGCGGACTCCTCCTCCCGGGCGGAGAAGCCGCTGCGGAGATCTTCCGCCTGCCCCTCCAGCGCCGCGAGCTGCTGCAGAAACTCTTCCCGGGATTCTTCGAAGCGCTCCTTCAGTTCTTCGCCGTAGCGTTTTTCCACCCGCTCCCTCTCCTCCGAACCCTTCCTCTCCAGGGCCAGGAGGCTGCCGTCCACCCGGGACTGCCAGTCCAGGAGCTTCTCTTCCATGTCCGCGCTGCGGACCCGAAGATCCTGGAAAAAATCATCCTCGAAGACCTTCAGTTTTTCCGAGACATTGTCGTAGGCCCGGGTCTTCAGCTCCAGAAGGCTCTTCTCGACCCCGTCCATCTCTTCCCGGAGCTTCCGGGCGGACAGCTCCAGTTCTTCCTGGTCCGCCTGCCTCCGGGCCTGCATTTCCGTTCCGAACCGGGTGTAATCGTCCCGCAGCCGGGCGGACACGCCGGCCATGACCTCCCGAAGGTTCTTCTCCAGATTTTCCACGTCGGCGAAGAGATCGTCCACCCGGGAAAACCGGTAGGATATGTTTTTTTCGTAATCCTCCAGCCGGCTCTCCAGATCGCCCACCACCCGGGACTGGATGTTTTCGGCCGCCTGGACGACCTTCTGTTCGTTCTCCCGGATGAAGCCCTGCAGGGTCTCCTCCATGCGCCGGGTTTCCCGGTCCATGGAGTCCTTGAGGCTTTCCAGATCGGCGGACGCCTGGATCCAGAGAGCCTCGGACTGGGAGGATATTTCCGCGGTTTTTTCCCGTAGAGATGCGTCCGCCTCCTCGAACCGCCGGACCGCGGACCGGAGCTCCGCCGCCCCCGTCTCGCTCCCCTTCCGCAGGGCGAGGAGTTCCTCTTCGATCCTGCTCCGCAGTTCCGCGGCGGAATCGAGGAGCTTTTTGTTCCTCTCCTCCTCCTCCCTCCGCAGTCCGGCGGATTTCGTCTCGATTTCCGCGAGGATCCTGTCGTGCACCGATTCCGCCAGTTCCCGGCTCCTTTCCCCGACTTCGGCGATCCGCGCCTGAAAGGCATTTTCGGACGCATGGAGACCCGCTTCCAGATCGTCCATCGTCTCCCGCACCACGGCCCGGAACTCCCCGGAGGCGGCGGAAATTTCGGCGCGCATCGTTTCCAGGTCCCGGCCGGCCTCCTCCCGCGCCTCCTGGACGCCGGCGGCCAGGTCCGCCAGGGCTCCTTCCAGTTCCTGTCTTTCCCGGTCCAGCCGCGCCGCGGAGTCCCTCTTCGACGCCTCCAGCGCCAATTCCGTCTCCGCCCGGGAGTCCCGAAAGATCCCCGCCAGTTCGGCCAGACGGGCCCCCAATTCCTTTTTTTCCTCGTCCAGCCGGGCGGCGTTCTCCCGGGTCACGGTCTTCATTTTTTCTTCGAAGAAATCCCTCAGTTTCGCCAGGGCCCTGGTTTCCAGCGCCTCTCCCCGGGCCGCGGCCTCCTGAAGGCGGGAATCGTAGTCCGCCTCGATCCGCGACAGCTCGGCTCCGGTCTTTTCGATTATCCTCTCCCCCAGGCCCTGCAGATCCAGTTGTATCCTATCCGCGGCGCGACGGTTCTCCGCTTCCCGGGTTTTCATGAAAAGCTCGAGTTCCGCCGCTTTCGCCGAGGCGGCCTCAATGATGCCGGTCATCTCCTCTATCCGGATGGCGGCGGAATCCATCACCGCGTCCTGGGCGGACCGGAGGGCGGCGTCGTTCACCTCCCCGAACCTGGACACCACCTCGGGGATCCGGGCTTCCTGCTCCTCCAACCGGGTCGAGACCTCCCGGAGTTTCTTCGCCACCGAATCGGTGAAGGCCGATTCCTCCTTGATGCGGCCGATGTTCTCCTCCGCGCTGCGGGTCATCCGGACGAGTTCTTCCAGGACCCGGTCGTACTCGTCCAGCCGGGCCGCGATGATCTCACCGGCGGCGAACTTCTCCTTGAAATTATCCTCGATGCCCTGGCTGCGCTTCAGAATTTCTTTGGCCGTCTTCTGGTGGACCTCCAGTTCGATGCCCAGGTCCTTCAGGTTCTGGACCTTCTCCAGCACCACCACGTCCAGATCCTCCCGGGCCTTGTCCGCGTACCGGCGGACCTTTTCCAGCGTCCGGTTGTTCATATCCATCCGCCGGTATACCGCCAGGATCACCAGCATTATCCCGAGAACAGCCAAATTCCCCAAAGACATACCTTCCCCCCCCTTCGCAACCTATCCGGACGAAAAAATCCAGTCTTTCAGGGCCCGGTAGTCGCGGAATGAAAAATCCGCGACGGAATTTTTTTTCGGCCTCCCCGTCAGATGGGCCGTGGCCAGACCCTGCTTCCGGGCGCCTTCCACATCGTAGGCGTAATTGTTCCCCACATACAGGACCTCCGACGGCGGAACACCGAAGGCACGCACCAGGTCCAGGAAGGGCTCCGGGGCGGGTTTCAGGTAACCCGATTCCTCGCTGGAGCGGGCGTAGTCCCAGAGGCCCGCGAGGCCGAAGGCTTCCAGCTTGCGCCCCAGCGGAAAATCCGACAGGACCGCCAGCCTGTATCCCCGGGCCTTCAGGGCCGACAGAGTTTCGGGGACGTGGGGAAAAAGCCGCACCCGTCGGACAATCCTCTCCCAGCGGCCGTAGAAGACCTCCTGGATGAGCCGGGCCGCCGCCTCGGGGCTGATCCCCCTTTTCCGGGCCAGAAGCTCCGCCTGAGTGCGGTGGAAGTTTTCGATGGGACGCATCTCCCGCAGTTCCCGGCGGACCCGGCCGAAGGCCTTCAGCAGCGGCAGGCGGCGGAGAGCGAAGGGCAGCGTACGGAGGTACATGGCCGTGTTGGAGTACAGGGTTCCATCCACGTCGAAGGCCACCACTTTGAATCTCATCCTACCTCACATCGGAGCTTTTGATGACGATGACGATCCGCGCCCGGGTTCTGACTCCCGGAAGGGGCGAGAAGCCCCAGCTCCGCAGAGCGGTGCGAATTTTTTCGGCCGCGTTAGTATACCGCGTGTCCCCGGAAATTTTCAAGCTTGCGGGGTCCATGATCCCCGATTCGAGGATGTCGAACTCGGCGAAAATCCGGGTTTCCGGCGGAGGCTCCCCCCCGAAATCGCTTTTTGACAGAACCAGGGGAAGTCCTCCCCGGGGATTGCGGCCCTCCAGGACTCCCACGCCGATTTCCCTGCCCTGCCGATCCCGGATGGGCGTCTGCCGGGGCGCCGCCTCCGGACCCGGCCCGGCGGCCGTCCCCTCCCGCCCCCGGCCCCGCTGGAGCTCCGCGATGGCGGCCTCCACCCGCGCCAGTTCACCCTCGAACTGCCTCCGGGTTTCCGCAGCCGGGTCCGGGGCGGTCTGAGCCGGAGAGGCGGCCCTGTCCGGCTCCTCCCCCGGGACGGGGGCCTGGACCGGGTTTTCCCGGAGCCATTTTTCCAGCCCCCGCCTCTGATCCTCCAGGAGCCGCCGATCCGCCTCGAGGGCCTCGTCCCTCCGGGGCGGCCCCGCCAGAAACGAGGAGGCCCGGCCGCTCAGTGGAATTCCGCCGTCGGGGGACGGCGGCTCCACCATCGCAGGGGTTTTCACCACCTCAGGGGGGGTCCGCGCCTCCGGCCCCGGCTTCTCCGGGACCCGGGCGGGGGGCCGGGGTTCGGGCTTCGGCGTCACGACGGGGGGCCGGGGCGCCGGGGGAACCCGGGGGGAAGTCTCCCGGAGGGCCGTCATGCTCAGGGGTTTGCCGGTCTCTGCCGGGGCGGGCTTTTCCGGCGCTTCTCTCCCGGGGGTCTCCCGGTCCGGGGGGGACGGCGCCGGGGGCTCCTTCGCCGCCGGCAGAGTGAACTCCTGGAGCTCCACCAGGATGAGAGGCCGGGACTCGGGAAAGGGCCTGATGTCCCCCCAGGGGAGGAGGGCCGCCAGAAGGAACAGCAGACCGTGCAGCAAAGCCGCCAGAAGAATGCTGACGCCCAGCCTGTCCCGATCGTGATAATTCATGCGATTAGTCCGTCTTCTCCCGGGTCTTCAGTCCGATGCCCCGGTAACCCTCCCGGCGCAGGACGTCCAGGACCTGGATCATCAGCTTGTAGGAAACCCCCTGGTCTCCTTCGACGATGATCGAGGACATCTTGTCCGCGGGCTCCACCGGAAGACGTCCCAGGCTCGCCTCCAGGCCCTCCAGACTGGTGCGTTCCCGATTCAGATAGATTTCCTCCTCCGACACCACCGAGACCACCAGCCTGGAGGCCAGGACCGGCTCGGCGGTGGAGGACTCCGGAAGATTCAGGTTCAGCGCGGGGGTGACGATGAAGGTGGAGGAAACCAGGAAAAACAGCACCAGCTGGAACACCACATCGATCATGGGAACCAGGTCCAGGTTAACCGCGGGTTTCAGCCGTCTCTGGAACTCCATGGTCAGCCTCCGGAGGATTTCACCAGGATGAGCACCAGTTCGGTTACCCGATTCTCCAGCCGGATGATGGTGTGGTTGACCCGGTTGACCAGGTAATTATAGAAGATGATGGTGGGGATGGAAACGATGAGACCCGCGGCGGTGGTGATCAGGGCTTCGGCGATTCCCCGGGCCAGGAGGGTCGGGTCGCCCACCGCCCCGACGGTTCCCAGAACCCCGAAAGAGCGGATGTTCCCGGTTACGGTGCCCAGGAGCCCCAGAAGGGTGGCGATGTTGGCGATGGTGCCCAGGGCGGAGAGATACCTCTCCAGATGGGGGATTTCCATGTTCGCCGCCCCCACGACGGTGTCCTTAATCCTTTCCTCGGGATACTCCCGGTGCTCGATCCCGATGCGCATCAGATTGGCGATGGGCGAGGGGTTGGCCTCGCAGATGCTCAGGGCCTCGTCGAAGTGCCCCTTCACCAGGGCCGATTTGAGCCGGATCAGCATTTTTTCCTCGTCGGTGCGGATCTTGCGGAAAAAAATGAGCCGCTCCACCACGATGACCGTGGCGACAAAGGCGAGAAAGAGGATGATCCACAGGATGACCCCCCCCTTGTTCAGAAACATCAGCATACAGCCTCCTTCTACTCTAAAAAGAAACCGTCGTGGAGATCATCACCCGGAACCCGGGACCGATGAAGGGAGGGACCCGCGGTCTGCGTTCCTTCCCCAGGGCGGCCAGAAGGTCTTCCGCCGACAGGGAGAACTCCAGCCCCTCCCCGGGTTTGAGACTGCCCCGGAAACGGAGATCCGCAGTCGCTGTTCCGTCTCCGCTGTCGAAGACCCCGGAGAGGGAGGCTCCGGCCTTTCCCGTGGGGGAGAGAAAGCGGACCCCCGGCTCCCAGCGGTGGGCCTCTTCCAGAAAGGCCCGGTCGCCCAGAACGGTCTTCCCGGCGCCGTAGACCGAAAAACCGGAAAACAGTCGGAACGATGCCTCCGCCCCGATGATCCAGGATACCATGTCCTCCGATGAGAAGGGGAAGGAGGCGGCGGCGGGGTCGAAGTCCCGGAGCCGCAGCGCGCCCTCCCGGCGGAGGGCTTCGAAACGGCCCGACAGGCGGACCCGGTCGTCCCGGGTTTTCCCCTGGACTGAAGCCTCGCCGAACCAGGCGAAACCGTCTTTCAGCTCCGCCTGCAGGCCCAGGAGTCCCAGGTCCTTCCATAGCTCCCGATAATCGTACTCGCAGACCCGCAGCCCCCCCCGGACTCCGAAGGTGACCAGGTCCCCCCCCCGGCCGGAGACGCCCACGGTGAAGGGCAGGAGCGGGTCCCGGCCGCTCCAGAATACGCCCGCCCGGGCATCCAGACTCCATCCCTCCGGGAGAAACAGCGCGCCGGAGGCGGCGGCGTCGAAGCGGCGGACCGAGAGATCTCCCCGATCCGGCGAGAACCGGAGGCCGTACCGGACGGCCAGCCCCAGGCGATGGGTTTCCGCCGTGTAATCGGCGGCCCCTCCGGCGGCGGCGGAGTATTCCGCTCCGGTCCGTTCGATCCCCGGGGGCGTCGCCTCCGGGGAGGTCAGGGTCTTTCCCGCGAAGGCGCCGGTTCCGGTGACACGCAGGGAAACCTTTTCGGCGGGGCGCAGACTCAACGCGGTGTCGGCGGCGACGAGACGGGTGACGGCGGAGTAGACCGGCGAAAGGCGCTGGAGGCCCTCCTCGGTTTCCCGGTAGGAGGCTCCGGCGGCCAGGGTTCCTCCGGCGATGTCCATGTCGAAAGCGGCGTCCACTCCGTCGTCCCGGCGGAAATACCCCGTGCCGGGGGAGCGGAAGCCGAAGCCGTCCGCCCCGTCGTGGGAAAATGCGGCCCGAAAGCGCAGGTCCCCGCCGGTCTTCGCCACCGACAGCTCCCCCAGGATGCCGTTCATGCTTCCCACCCCCAGGGTCCCCCGGCCGAACACCGAGGATTCAGTGGTCCGACGGGTGGCGGAGCCGTCCCGAACTCCGTCTCCCTCCACGATGCTCCCGGGAATCGGGGGCTCCGGCGCGAGGGACGGGTCCGGCGCGGGAAAGGGGAGCGTGGGAGGTTCCTCCCCGGGGAAAACCGGCTCCAGATCCTCCGGGGGAAGACCCTCGATCCGGAACACCATCCCCGGCAGGACCAGGTCCGGTCCTGCCGTTTCCCGGGCGTTCCGCGTCTCCTGCGCCCCGGAAAAGCCGCAGAATAAAAGAGACAAAAGAAGGGCAATGACGGGAGATCCCCTCTTCATCGGTCACCTCGCAGATATTTTTCCCCTTCCGCGGCCCAGTCGGTGCCGGGGAAGTTCTTCCGTAAAAGCCGGGCCAGCCGGTCCGCCTCGTCGGGGCGCGCGGCCAGGGTCATCGTTTCCGCAGCCCCCAGCAGACTCCGGGCCACCAGGTCGGGTTCCGCGCCGGCGATGGAGGCGGCGGCCAGGTAATGAGCCGCCGCTTCTTCGAAGTTCCGGGCACGACGGGAAAGGCCGGCCAGAAGGTACTCCGCCCGCGCCGCCGTCCCCGGGTCCTCCTTCGTCCTGCCCCGCAGATCGTCCAGAAGGGGCCGGGCTTTTTCCGAGACCGGATGGGGCCGTCCGGCGTAAAAGACCGCCAGTTCCAGAAGAGCCCGGCGCCCCTCCGGCGTGGCAGCGCCCCCCGCCCGCCGGGCCTCCACCAGCAGCGCCGCTTCCCGTTCCGCCGCCCCTTCCGCCATCAGCCGAAGTTCCTGCAGACGCTTCTCCGCCCCGAACCCCGCCGCTTCGACGGGGTATCGGGACAGAATTTCCCGGTACATCTCCGCCCCCCGGGCGAGGTCCCCCAGCCCGATATGGATCTCCGCCGCCTCCCGGAGTGCGCTGGGACGCAGGGGGCTGGCCGTCCATTTTTCCGTAAGGTTTTCCAGAAGGAGCAGGGCGCCGTGGCGTTCTCCCGCCTTCGCCGCGGCCAGGGCTCCCCAGTACAGGGCCTGGTCCAGATGCCTCCCCGCGGGATAGGCGCTTCGGTAATCGTGAAACGCCCCCCGGGCCTCGGCCCACCGCCCGGCGGCGTACAGCAGTTCGCCCCGGCGCATCAGGGCGGATTCGCCCAGCGCAGAGGACGGGTAAAGCCCGGGGATTTTCCTGTACTCCCCGGCGGCGGCGTTCACGTCCCCCGAGGCGGCCAGAGCCGCGGCGTACTCGAAATGGGCCTCCGGGGCGAGTTCAAGTCCGGGGTCGGCGGTAAACAGGCGCCGGTACTCCCGGGCGGCGTCGGCGAAACGCTCCAGCGCCCCATAGGTCTGTCCCAGAAGAAAGACGCTCCTCCGGCGCAGGACCGGACCCCCGTCGGCCTCGCCCCGGCGCAGGGCCTCTTCGAGGATCCCCGCGGTCTCGGGGAAGAGTTTCAGGCTGTAGGCGCACCAGGCCCCATAGTAGGAGGCCCGAAAGAAATACCCGTCCCGCGCCGCCTCCCGGAGGGCCGGGAGGGCTTCCCCGTAGCGGGCCTGCCGGTACAGGGCCCAGCCGAAAAAGAACCGGGCGGAGGGGACGATCTCCTTCGGGAGTCCCCCTTCCTTCCGAAGGCTGCGGCCCAGGGCCTCTGAGGCGGCGGAATAATTTCCCCGGTTGAGTTCCGCGGTCCCCAGGAGATATTCCGCCGTCCCCCGGTCCCCCGGGCTTCCCGAAGCCGGACCCCGGCTCAGCATGGTTCCGGCGGTTTCCGCCAGCCCCGGATAATCCCGGACAGCCGCCTGGGTCCGGGCCAGATCCAGAAGGACTCCGGGTTCTCCGGGGACAAGCTGCAGATACGCCTCCAGGGCCTGGCGGGCTTTTTCCTCCCTCCCTGTCCCCCGGGCGGCGTAATACGCCATCCGCAAAAGCGGGGCTTCCAGGTCCCCGGCGCCGCCCCGGGAGAGGGCCCGATCCGCGTCCTGGGCCGCCTCGGCGGCCCGCCCCAGGGAAAGAAGGGCCCGGGCCCGCAGGTAGAGCCCCCGGAGGTAGCCCGCCCTGTGGGCGTTTTCCGGAGCGACGGCGGGCCGCAGCAGGGCTTCGGCCTCTCCGGGGCGTCCTCTCCGGGCCTCCGCCTCGCCCAGAACGAGGCGGTAACGGAAATCCTCCTCGGGATCCTGGGCCGGGAGGGCGCGCCTCACCGTCTCTGCGGCGGGGCGGTACAGTTCCCGGTCCGCGTCGGGATTGTTTTCCGCCGACACCGAAACGATATGGGCGCAGTAGCGGACCCTCCGGCCGGGGTCCGCCGTGGACAGGAGGTCCCGCAGCGCGGAGCCGGCTTCCCCGTAGCGGCCCAGGGCGGCCCGGGCAAGGCAGAGGTACAGGAGGGCCTGCTCCGCCGGCTCGCCCTCCGCCCCTTCGGCGAGAAAAGCGGAGAACTCCCTCTGCGCCCCTTCGTAATCTTCCATCCGATAGGAGCCGAGCCCCTTCCAGAACGGAACCAGTCCGAGAAAACGGGTGGACCGGTAGCGCAGTTCGATCCTCCGGAACAGCTCCACCGATTCCCGGTACCGTCCCAGAAAGTACAGGGCCGAAGCCCGCCGGAACCAGGCGTCCGGTGCGAGCCGTGAGGAGGGATGGGCTTTTAGAAAAGCGTCGATCCGTTCCAGGGAGAGATCGTATTTTCGTTCCCGGTACAGTTTTTCCCCCTCCCCGAACAGGAGGGTTTCGTCCTCCGCCCCGAAGACGGCGGCGGCGACCAGGACGGCCAGAACCAGCGCCAATGGGCCTTTCATAGGCTACAAGGATACCCCAGGGTGCCGGATTGTTCAATGTCGGGCGCACCGAGGCGGGAGGGGACGAGTCCGGAAATGGGGACGCCCGGGCCTCACGATGCCCGGCCGGTCTCGCCGGCGGTTTACGAGCGGTTCTCGTCCGGTTCTCGGGCAAAGCCAAGGCGTCTTCGGGCAAAGCCCGGGCGGTTTCAGGCGAAGCCGGACCGGTCTCACCGGCTCCCCGACGTCCTCGGACAAAATCCGGTCGGCTTAGGCCAAAGCACGGGCGATGGCTGGGCGGTTTAAGGCAAAGCCAGGGCGGCTTAGGCCAAAGCACGGGCAAAACCAGGACTGCCTCAGACGGAGCCGGACCTGATCCGGACCGGTTTCGGCGGACTACTCCAGGGGTGGCCCGTTGAAGCGGGGGGGAGCGAAGTCCGGCCCGGACCTGACCCGGACCAGATGGACGAAATCCCCGGCGTAGCGGGCATGCAGCGACTCCAGGCCGGTTTCGACGTTCCGCTCAAAAACCGGGGCGGCGAAGGTCCCATCCTCCCGAAAATGGGGGAACAGAACCGCCACATGGACATGCTGGCGAAGGACCGGTTCCCGGCCGAATTCCCGGTTTATCGACGCCAGGTAGAAGTATCCGGGCTCGGAAAGGGCCAGATAGTACAGGATCGACGGCAGCTCCGCGACGGGGTAACCCATGTCTTCCTTATACTTCCAGTGGGGGAGCCTCCGGACATCCTGGGACTCGATTCCGGAGCCGCCGGACCCGTCGAGACCCGCCAGGGCCACGGCGATGTTCCGGGTCCAGTCGAGGCCGAAAAAGGGATCCCTCTCCTCCTCGAAGCGCCGGGAGATGAAGCTCCCCCGGGCCTCCAGGGGCTTTTTCTTCAGCGCCTCCAGGGAGAGGTAACGTCCCGTCCGGGGCCGGTAGAGTCCGTCGGCCACCCACTTGGCGAAACCGGAGCAGTTGAACCCCGGCAGCTTCTCCTGGGATCGCAGGGATTCGATGAACACCAGCCTGCCGTTTTCGTCCATGGCCCCGTCCTCCGCATCGGGAAGCCCCGGAAGAGCCTTCCTGACGGCGGCGACCATGCGCCGGGAATCCCCGTAGGCTTCCGGATCAACCGGGGCCAGAAGGGTGTCCCAGTCCACCGTCCCCCGGGTAAGTCGGACGATGTCGACGAAAGGTCCGGTGAGAAGATCGACAAAGGAGCGGCCCACCGGCACATCCTTGTGGAGCCTCTTGCCGAAAAGGTACACATCCATCCGGGACCTTCCCGACACAGGGCCCCGGGGGTCCGGAAAGACCCGGACGAAGCTCCCCTCCTCCCGGCGGTGGAAAATTTTCGCCTGCACGAAGGCCCCGGTCCGGAGATCCCTCTTTACGATCCAGGACCCCCGGGAAACCAGCGGGAAGCCTGACCCTTCCTCGTTGAGAAAGAGGAGATAAAAGAAGTCGGCGGTCCTCTGCACCTCCACGGCCACCCGGTGTTCCTCTCCCCGCTGCCGGATCACCTCCCGGGGCGTCGACAGAACCTCCCAGGTGGGGGCGGTTATGAGGTCCCTTTTGAGCTGCCGGACCTCCACGTTTTCCCTGATATCCGGCCCCGGAGAGATCCCGTCGGCGGCGGCGAGAGCGCCGAAAAAAGCGAAAAAGATGATGCCTATGTTTCTCACCGATCCTCCAACAGACCCCAGAGGTCTCCAGACTGGGCCGGGCCTGCGTCTCCGACCCCGTCGGCGGCGGTCTCCGACCCGGCGCCCCTTCCGGGGGCGCCGGCCCTCCCTCCGGAGGTGCCGGCCCCCACTCCGGCTGCGCCGGTCGTGGCATCGGCTTCGTCGGCCGGGACCCTGGTTCCACCGCCCCGGGCATCCTTTTCGCCGGCCGGTGTTTCGGCTCCGCCGGCCGGGACCTCCGCTTTGCCGGTCGCTGCATCGGCACCGCCGGCCGGGACCGGCGGTGCCGATGCCCCGGTTCCACCCACTACGGCGCCGTCCCGGGCCCCATGGGAGGCGATCCCCGCCCCGGCAAGGAAAGAGGGCCGGGAGAAAATCCTCTCCGTGGGAACGTCGGTAATGTCATCGGCCGTTCGGACTCCGGGCATGAGGGCCTGAATCCGGACGGCCTCGGCCCCAAGGGGTATGGCCTCCTCACCGTTCCGGAAGAGGTCCCGTCGGACAATGTAGATTCCCGTCGTCATCGGCCCGTCGGGCCCGGGATAAAGCAGGGCGGACACCCGGGCGCCGCGGCCGTAATGACCCGCCAGAAGATCCCGATGCGGGAAAGCGCGGGAGAAGCGGTTCAGGGGAAGGAATGCCAGGGTATGGACCCCGCTTTCGTCCAGTTTCCTGCCCGGCCCCTCCCGGTCGCAGAGCTCCCAGAAGGCCCCGGCGGCCACCGACGAATAGACCGCCGGACTGCCGTCGGGCCCCACCAGCAGGCGGCCCCGGGAATCGAAGAAGGGGAAGTCCGGGACCCCCAGGACCTCCACCCGGGGGGAGTCGAACAGAAACCGTCCCCGCCCCCGGACCAGACTCCGCACCGGAGAGTGGAGGGACCCCCCGGCGAAGATGAACCAGGGCGGGGTGGTCCCGCAGTTGCAGGCCGCTTCCCGGACCGCCGCCGCCAGTCCCTCCAGGGCCGGCAGAGCCTCCGCCGCCGGTATCCCGTCGGGCAGCAGCGTCACCAGCCCGACCCGGCCCCGGGCCAGGGCGGCCCCGGCGGCGGCGTAGTCCCGGGGGTGTCCCCGGCCGCGGGGGTATACCCGCATCTCCAGGGGGGGAGGGGTCTGCCGGTCCGCCCGCCCGGCGAGGCGGCCCGCCTGGAGGATCCGTCCCGGAGTCAGTTCCAGAAGGCCCGCTATCAGGTTCTCCCGCCCCTGGGGGGGGAGGAGTTCCCAGATCCGGCGCAGGTGCCCCTGGCCTGGGGGGAAGAGGGACTTCTCGGTGAAGCGGAGCTTCCTCGCCCGGAGCCGTTGGGCGCTCTCCCACACCTCCAGGAGCCGGCTTCGCACCGCTCCCACCAGGGCCTTTTCATCCTCCCGGCCGCCGGCAAGTTCGTCCAGAAGGGCGAGCTTCGCCCCCTCCACGGTATAACGCTTTTCCTGGATCAGATACCGCAGCCGGTACAGGAGATTCAGTTCCCGGTCCCCGTAGACCCGCCGCCCCCCGGTGTCCTTGGGGGGATCCAGCAGAGGAATTTCCGCTTCCCAGTAGCGCAGGATATGGGGTTTGATGTCCAGAAGCCGGCAAATCTCCCCGATACCCAGGCGTTTCATCAGTCCCGGTCCCTGGAGCGCACCTCGATATCCAGCGGAACGTCGCGGAACCCGAAATCGCTCCTGAGTCTGTTTTTTATATAGCCGATGTACGAAGCGGGGAAGCCCTCTCCGTGATTGACGAAGAGCACGAAACGCAGGGGTCTGGTCCTGACCTGGGTCATGTAGCGGATCTTGAAACGGCGCCTGCCGTCCCGGGGGGGAGGGTTCTCCCCGGTCCAGGACGCCAGGGCCCGGTTCAGAACCCCCGTCTCCACCCGCCTCTCCAGCTGGGCTTTGATTTCCAGAGCCGCCGCCGGAAGCCTGTCCAGATTCCAGCCCGTCCGGGCCGAAATCGGGATCACCGGGGCGAAATCCAGCACCGGAAACTGAAACCTGAGGCGGCTTTCCACGGTTTTAAAGGCCCCCTTCCCCCCTTCCATCAGATCCCATTTGTTCAGCGCCAGCACGATGCCCCGGCCCTTCCTGACGATCTGAACAGCGATCTTCTTGTCCTGCTCCGCCAGTCCCTCCACGGCGTCGATGAGGAGAAACACCACATCCGCGTCCCGGATGCCGGCGATGGCCCGGTTCACCGAATAGTACTCCACGTCTTCGGTGACCTTCGCCTTCCTGCGGATCCCTGCGGTATCCAGGATGCGGATGACCTTCCCGCGGTATTCGAAGCGGCCCTCCAGCACATCCCGGGTGGTGCCGGGGATGGGGGAGACGATGGACTCCTCCGACCCCAGGAGGCGGTTGAACAGCGTCGATTTTCCGGTGTTGGGCTTGCCCAGCACCGCTATGGTGGCGTCCTGGCCGGGGGACGGTTCGGCCCCGGATTCGGGAAAGCGGGAAAAATCGATCCGGCGGGACAGCATGTCCTCCAGTTCGCCGCAATTTCGCCCGTGGGCGGAAGACAGGAAGACGGTGTCGGGAAAGCCCAGGGCCAGATATTCCCCCGCCGCCCCCTCCCGTGCCTCGGTGTCCACCTTGTTCACCACCAGGACAACCTTGTCCGCGAAGCGCCGCACCACCGCCAGGACCTCCTGGTCCTCTCCGGTGAGTTCCCCGATTTCCAGCATGAAAACGATGAGGTCCGCCTTTTCCAGATACGCGAGGCTCCTGCCGCTGACCTCCGCGTCCATACCCTCCGCCCCGGGACGGATGCCCCCGGTATCCACCAGCCGGACGCTGCCGCCGTCCAGCTGCAGGACCCCCGAGAGCGGGTCCCGGGTGACTCCGGGCCGGGAATCGGTGATGGCGATGCGCCGCCTCATGAGGCGGTTGAAGAGGGTGGATTTTCCCACGTTGGGACGGCCGACGATGGCCACCAGCGGAAGGTTCCCGGCCCTAGTAGCTGAGGACGTCAAACTTCTCCTCCATATGCCGGCGGATAAAAGCGTCGATTTCCCGGCAGGAGGTCATTTCCATGACCCGGCGGGCGAACTCCTCGGCCTCCCCGGTGGTCACGGACCGGATGATTTTTTTGACCTCCGGGATGGAGGACGCGCTCATGCTGAACTCGTCCAGACCCAGCCCCAGCAGGATCACCGTGGCCAGGGGGTCCCCCGCCATCTCCCCGCAGAGAGCGACCCGGATCCCCCGCTGATGGGCGTTTCGGATGGTGGCGGCGATGAGGCGCAGGACGCCGGGGTGGAAGGGTTCGTAGAGGTAGGCCACCTTGTGGTTGCCCCGGTCCACGGCGATGGCATACTGGATCAGGTCGTTGGTCCCGATGGAGAAAAAGGACGCCTTGTCCGCCAGGATGTCGCTGGTGACCGCCGCGGAGGGGGTCTCGATCATGATGCCCACCTCCACCTCCTCGTCGAAGGGGATGCCCTCGCTCCGCAGCCCTTTCCTGGTCTCGTCCACCAGAAAGAGGGCCTCCTCCAGTTCCTCCACCCCGGAAATCATGGGGAACATGATCTTCAGCTTCCCCCGCACCGAGGCCCGGAACAGGGCCCGCAGCTGGGTCTGGAAAAGCCGGGTCCGGGACAGACAGAACCGGATGGCCCTCCAGCCCAGAAGGGGGTTCCTCTCCGCCGAATCCGCCATTTCCGGACTCATCTTGTCCCCCCCCAGATCCAGGGTCCGGATGGTGACGCTCTTTCCCTCCATGGCCTCCAGCACCCGGCCATAGGCGCGGCACTGGGCCTCCTCCGAGGGCAGGCGCCCGGGCTGCAGGAAAAGGAACTCCGACCGGTACAGGCCTATCCCCTCGGCGCCATGGTGCCGCAGCGATTCCACCTCTTCGGGTATTTCGATGTTGCCCAGGAGCCCGATCTTTTTTCCGTCCCGGGTTTCCGCCGGCAGCGAGTTGAGGCCGTGCAGTTCCTCTTCCCGGCGGTGCCAGAGGGCCTGGGTCTTCCTGTACCGGGACTTGGTGGCCTCGTCGGGATTGACGAAGGCCAGGCCCCGATTGCCGTCAATGAGGACCTCGTCTCCGTTCCGCGCCAGCCTGGTGATGCCCCGAAGACCCAGGACCGCGGGGATGCCGAAGGCCCGGGCCAGAATGGCGGTGTGGGAGGTCCTTCCCCCCTCCTCCATGGCCAGCCCCAGGACTTTTTTCTGGTTCATCGCCATGGCCTCGGAGGGCATCAGGTCCCGGCCCACCAGGATGACCTCGTCCGTCAGGTCCGCCAGGGAAATCTGCTCCCGGAACATGAGATGGTTCAGGATCCTCCGGGACACGTCGTGGATGTCCGCGGCCCGTTCCCGGAGGTAGGGGTCTTCCGAGGAGCCCAGCTTGTCCATCAGGGCCTGCATGTTCCGGTAGAGGATCCATTCGATATTTTTCAGCTTATCCCGGAGTTCCCGGGCCAGGTTTTCCTTGAACTCCGGGTCCCGGAGCATCATCAGATGGGAATCCAGGAAGTTCCCCCCGTTGGAGATGATGTCCCGGGAATGATTCTTTTTGATGTCCTCGATCTCCGCCGCCGCCTTGTCCAGGGCGTCGCGGAGCCGTTCCAGTTCCAGGGGGACCCGGGACGAGTGGATGTCGTACTTGGGGACCTGAGGGTTGTCGTCTTTGTAAACGAAGACTTTACCCGTTACGATGCCGGGAGATGCGGAGATCCCCTTGAGTTCGGCCATACCGGCTCACTATACGACCTTTTCCGGGGAGTGTCAAATATGCGGGAGAAGCGGCCGATAAGGAATGAGATGAAGGGAAAAAAGAAAAGTCCCCTGGGAGTCACCTTCTGGATCGCGCTCCTGGTTTTCCTCGCCCTGCTCTACACGGCGAATCGGGTGGATCTGACCGCCCTGTTCGGAGAATCCGGGGTCTCCGGCCTGGTGAGCCGGATCTTCGGCGGAGACTACCGGGGGGATCCCGGAGAACGGCCTCGGGAAGAGGAAAAGACCCTGGTGGAGCGACGCTCCGAACCGGTGGAGCGTTCCCGGAGCGTCCGCCCCCCGGAGCCTCCCCCCGCGGCGCAGCCTTCTCCCGCGGCGCCGCCTGCCGCGCCGGAACCGGCGTCCTCCTCCGGGGGGCGGACGACAGCGGAGACCTCCTCGAACTCTCTCCCGTCACAGACCGCGCCGGGCGCTTCGGAAAATCGCGCACCGGCGGCGCCGCCGGCCTCGTCCGCCCCCCGGGCGGACGAGGCCCGTCACAACCCGCCCGGGGCCGAGGGGGAGACCCCGGCGGCGAAAACCGCCTCCGGCGCCGCGGAACCCCGGGAGAAGCTCCAGAACCGGGAACTCTACTTCGTCCGGCTCTCCGATGACGGGAAGGTCCGGCTTCTGCCGGTGACCCGTCCCATCCCCCAGGGGACCATGCCTCTGTCGCGAACCCTGACGGCCCTGCTGGACGGACCCACCCGGGACGAAGCCCAGAAGGGGCTGGTGAGCCTCATCCCCCCCGGGACCTCCCTCCAGTCCGCCTCCGCCCGGGACGGGGTTGCCTACCTGAGCTTCAACGAGAATCTGCGCTTCAACTCCTACGGCATCGAGGGCTTCCGGGGTCAGCTGCGGCAGATCGTCTACACCGCCACGGAGTTCCCCACGGTGCGGGAGGTGCAGATCCTCATCGACGGCGCCCGGGTGGATTATCTGAGCCCCGAGGGGCTCTACATCGGAAAACCCCTGAGCCGGGAGGCCCTTTAGGCCGAACCCCGGACGAGACGGCGGATCTTTTCCCCGATTCCGCAGGCTTCGCAGGCTCCGCCTGCTCCGCCTGCTCCGCCGGCCCCACCGGCCTTCAGCAGAAAGAAAAACTCCCGGTTTCCCGCCCGGCCGGGGATGGGGGATTCCACCAGATCCTCCACCTCGAGCCCCTCCCCCGCCAGG
>JAKQWJ010000167.1 GCA_029562045.1 Spirochaetota bacterium
CGCGGCGTGGCGGATCACCTTTCCGGTGGTCTCCGGGGTCTGGGGGTAGTGTCCCCCCAGGAGCTTGACGCCGAAGGCCCCGTCCCGCAGCGCCGCGGCGAGGCGGTCCCGGATTTCTCCGTCCCCGGGACCGGCGTTTTCGGCCCCCTCGCCAAGGGTGAAGGCCTCGAGACAGGCGATGTTCATGCCGGAGCCGTGGTTCCGCAGGTTGTAAAACACGTTTTCCGCCGGTCCCGCCATGTCCAGCGCGGTGACGACCCCTTCCCGGGCCATCATCCTGAACCCCGGGTAATCCCCGATCCAGGAGGAAACATGCGTATGGGGGTCGATCACCCCGGGGATGACCCACATCCCCTCCACCTCCACCACCCGCTCGGCCAGGGACAGGTCCAGATTCCGGCCGGTCTCCGCCACCCGCTCCCGGTCCAGCCCGATATCTCCGATGAAATCGGCGCCGTTGACGGGATCGATTATGCGCCCCCCGGTGAGAACGAGACTATACCTCATGGCTTTCCCCCCCCAGTTCCAGGGCCAGCAGGGCCAGAATTTCCACCCCCCGGCCAAGGACGGACTCGTCGAAGTCGAACTGGGGGGAATGATGGTTCCCCACCAGATCGCTTCCCAGAAGAAGATAGGTGGAACGACCTCCTCTGTCGGCCACTCTTTTCATCATGTGGGTGAAATCTTCGCTGACCCCGATGGATCCCTCGTTGCTCAGCTTGAGGTCCGGAAAGACCCCGCTTCGCCGGGCGATCTCATGCACCCGCCGCATCAGCCCCTCGTCGCTGTCCCCGCTCGCCGCCTCTCCCATCCGGACGATGGAGCAGCGGGTCCCGTGCATCTCCGCGGAGGTGGCAATTATTCTCTCCGCATAGGTCCTGGCGTAATCGTCGAGGGCGGAGGTCTCCCCCCGGGTTTCCATTACCAGGACCGCCCGGTCGGGGATGAGGTTTCTCCCGGCCCCGGTTGTCAGAGACCCCACATGTACCCAGGTCCTTCCTGCTCCATGGGGCGGGATGGCCTGAAGGTTCATCACCGCCGTCGCCGCGGACAGCAGGGCGTTCCTCCCCTTGTGGGGGTCGTAGGCGGGGTGGGCGGGGACTCCGGTGAAATGGGCGTCGAACTTGGTGGTGGCCAGAAAGCCCCGGGTCCCACAGCGGAACTCCCCGGTTTTTCTCGCCCCCAGGCCGATGTGCAGGCCGAAGAGGATGTCCACGTCGTCCACCACCCCGGCTTCCACCATCGCCCTGGCCCCCCGAACCCCCTCCTCCGCAGGCTGGAAGATGAGTTTCACCCGCCCCGGAAGCCGGGCATCCAGCCCGGCGATTATTTCCGCCAGACCCAGCCCGATGGCGGCGTGGCCGTCGTGGCCGCAGGCGTGCATGGCTTCGTCATGGCGGGAGGTGAAATTTTCCCGGGCGGGGAAATGATCCGGGTCCAGGGTTTCCCGCACGGGAACCGCGTCGATGTCGAAGCGAAAACCGATGGTCGCTCCGGTCCCCTGTCCCAGCTCCCCCGTCACCCCGGTGAAGCCCTCCCGCATGGTTTCGGCGTACTCCCGGTCCGCCCCCTCCCGTATCGCCCTGTCGTACTGCCTGCGCATGGGGTCCGCCTCGGGAAGCCCCATCCGGGATTTTCCGTCCAGCACAGCCTGGCCGGTTTTCACCCTGTATCCCAGTTCCTGGAGCCTTCGGGCGATAAGCGACGCGGTCCGGTATTCCCCCCATCCAAGCTCCGGGTGGGCGTGGAAATCCCTGCGGTACCGCACCGCGTTCTCTTCCGCCAGGGGCAGGAGCTTTCTCAGCCTTTCTCTCATCGGCGACCTCTTTCATGAAGAATGGCCCGAACCCCATGGTCCTTTCCCTGAAAAACACTCCGGGGCGATTCACCGTCCCATGTAGAGATTCGGGAGCCAGGTGGCGATCCCCGGGAAGATGTACAGAAAAACGATGACCACCACATCGGGAATGATGAAGGGCCAGATTCCCCTGAAGATATCCTCCAGGGAGACATCCTTGCCCGCCACCCCCTTCAGTGAAAAGGCGTTGAGCCCCACCGGGGGGGTTACGGCTCCGATTTCGGCCATTTTCATGGACAGAATGCAGAACCAGACCGGGTTTATCCCCATTTTCAGGATGATGGGATAAAAAATCGGAAAGGAGAACATGAAAAAAGCCGAGGCGTTCATGAACATGCCGAGAAAGAAGAGGATCACCAGCATGATGACCGTCACCGCCGTGGGTCCGATGTTCATCTGCATGATGTAGCCCGCCACGTTGGAGGGCAATCGGGAAATCCCCAGGACCCGGCCGTAGTACAGGGCCCCGACCATGATGGCGAATATCATCGAAGAGGTCTTGGCCGATTCCTTCAGGGATTCCCGGATGACCGACACCTTTTTCAGCGGCCCCCGGAAAAACCCGATCAGAAAGGTTATCAGAGTCCCCGCGGCTGCGGCCTCGGTGGTGGTGAAGACACCTGAGTAAATCCCTCCCAGAACGACGATCACCAGGATCCCGATGGGCCAGATCCGGGCGGTGAATTTCAGCTTCTCCCACAGGGAATAGTGAACCAGGTTCTCGTCCCGGGGCGCCAGCTTCGGGTTCCTCCAGGAGCGGTAGATTATCGACAGGGAATACATCGCCGCCGTCACCAGCCCGGGAACGACCCCCGCCATGAACAGAACGCCGATGGACTGGTCGGTCAGGATTGCCAGGACGATGAGAACACCACTGGGCGGAATCATGGACGCGAAGGTTCCCGCCGAGGCGATGCACCCCAGGGCGAAGGATTTGTCATATTTAAGCCTCCGCATTTCCGGCAGCGCCACCCGGCCGAAAACCGCAGCCGCAGCCAGCGAGGATCCGGAAACCGCCCCGAAGGCGGCGTTGGCCCAGCAGGTGGCGACGCCGATGGATCCCGGGATTTTTCCGAACCATACCTGTGTGGAGTCGAAGGCGTCCTTCCCCAGCCCCGCCCGGGCGGCGAAAGACCCCATCAGCACGAAAAGCGGCAGGGTCGCGTAGGTGTCCGTGGCGATCCCGTAATACAGGGTCTGTCCGATCATGGCAAAGGCGGGGCCTATTCCCATCATCATGGCGGTGACCCCCAAACCCACGGCGAAAAAAATTATGAAAATATGCGCTCCCCCGGCGATCATCACGAGGAAAGCGAAAATCGTAATCATTCCCATCGTCATTTTTCCCATCCTCCTGTGAATGAAATGACCGGTTAGCGCTTCTTCCCCGCGAAATCACGAAGGTGCAGGATCGCCTGAAAAAAGAAGAAGGTGAGTCCGAGGAAAATGACGAACTTCACCGGAAAAACCGGCAGGGGCGATGTCCCCGGGACCGATTCGCCGCTGGTGTAGGCTTCCAGGGCGGAAACTCCCGCGGTATAGGCCAGAACGGCGCCGATACCCACCGCAATCACGTAATTGACGATGTTCAAAATTTTTTGTCCCTTTAAGGGCACCCTGGCGATGATGAATTCGACCTTGATGTGTTCGTCCGTTTCCTCGCAATGAGCGAGCCCCATGTAGATCCCCGCGACGAAGACGAAGGTCGTGAGTTCCAGGAGGCCCTGGACCCCCACTCCGAAAAATCGGGTGATGAAGTTGATCAGCAGAAGAAGGACGATTAGGCTGAGCATCCAACCGCTGAGTTCGGCAAAAAACCGGTTGATCGTCGATATGATTTTTTTCACCAGAATCCTCCCGTTCCGGCCACTGGCGCCACGGCCGGATAAAAAAACGGCCCGGGATCGATCCATGATCCCGGTCCGCGCCTGGTCACACCCTTCGTCGAAGAGGGGTCACTTTTTCGCCGCCTCGTCCATGAATTTTTCGATGTCTTCAACGAACTGCTTTCCGTTCGGAATTCCCGCCTTTTCCGCCTTCGCGGCGATCTCCGCCTTCAGGACCGCCAGAATCGGCATGTTCTGCCAGAAGGCCACGTCCTCGTCGCTGGCCATCACCAGCTCCTTGCCGTTGTCGCGGAAAATCTTCACTTCCGCGTCGTAGGCCTCGTCGTATATCGGGCCGAACCTCTTGTCCACGATGTCCACGGCTTTCCGTATCTTCTCCTGGGTGTCGGCGGAGAAACCCTTCCACCGGTCCGCGTTCATCGTGAAGGTGAAGGGCACCCAGAGTCCCAGTTTCGCGGAGGTGAAGGAATAGGGGGCGGGTTCGTAGAATTTCTGTCCCGTCATGGCCTCGATATTCGTGAAAACCGCGTCGATGGTGCCGGTCTGCAGGGCCATGTAACAGTCGTTGAAAGGAACGGATACCGGAATGGCGCCGATCTCCTTTTCCTTCAGCATCCGGAGATAGACCTCCGAGGAGGCTCTGATCTTGAGTCCCCGAAAATCCTTCAGGCTCTTGACGGGCTTGGTGGAGCTCAGGTTCAGCGCTCCGGGAAAGTACTGCCAGAGAAATTTCTGGTTGTATTTTTCGAACTCGTCCAGGTACTGGGGGTACTTCTTGTAGGTCCTTTCCACCACCTCCTTCTTCTGGTGATGCTTGGGGGGAGATTTGGTGTACGCCACCACGGCGGAGTGCACGGGCAGCTGTCCGGGATAATAGGCGGGGTTTATGTCGCCGATATCGACGACGCCTCCCTTCACGGCGTTCAGGACCTCGTTGCCTGTGGCCAGGGACTGGCTGTAATAAATGTCGATCTTGACCTTGCCGCCCGTGGCTTTTTCGATCTCCTCTTTCAGGAGCCGGGAACCGACGCTTCGGGATACATCCGGCGGGTGATGGGTGGACAGTTTCAGGGTGACGGCTTTTTCTTCTCCCCCAGTCTCACCCTTTCCTCCGGCGAATACCGTCGCGGCCGCCAGGGCGAGGATCAGGACCCCGAGAAAACAGTGGCGCAGTGTTTTCATAATACCTCCTCTGGTACTTCCGAATCGGTCAATTATAGCATCCCGGCCCGGGGTGTCAAATGAAAACAGGCTCCGCAAAATGAGGTCGGCGTTGAAGATCATGGCCTTAAAAAAACCGGCGGCGGGAACGAAACCACGGCTTTCGGCCCCGGCTCCCCGGACCGGGAGGGCTGCGCACCGGGGATCAGGCCGGGGCCTCCGGCAGGGGCGTGGGTGGCGGCTGCCCGGGGCGCGGGTGATGGATGCCCCGGGGCGCGGGTGATGGATGCCCCAGGCGCGGGTGATGGATGCCCGGGCGAGGGTAGCGGCTGCCCCGGGCGCCAATCCGCCGAAGACCGGTGGCGGGGAGCGGGGCCCCGGTGTGCATCATGACGCGGTCCCCCGTGCGAATCTGCCGAAGACCGGAATCGAACCGGCACGGAATTTTTGGTTCCGGGGGATTTTAAGTCCCCTGTGTCTACCTGTTCCACCACTTCGGCAGTCGTCGGGGATTCTACTATTCCCGCCTTGAGCGGGTCAAGGGAATGGACCCCGCCGGCTTGCATCTCCCACACCGGAGAGCTACACTTCCGGGGATGACGTACGACGTTTCGGGGGACCTGGCGGGAATCGTGGACTCCCATTTTCACCTCACCGAAATGGCCGCCTGGGGAATGGATGTGCGGTCCCTGCTGGCCGCCCTCTTCGCGCAGGGCTTTCGCGGGGGTCTGGACTTCGGCGGGAAGGGCGACGACTTCGAAAACCGGACGGCCCTCACGGCGGACTTCCCCGCCGTCGGGATCGCCGTGGGGCTTCCCCCCTCGGCTGCGGCCGGTCCCTGGCGGGACGAACTGCCCCGGCTGGCGGACCTGTGCCGGCATCCCCGGGTCGCCGCCCTGGGGGAGGCGGGAATCGATCTGTACCGTCTGCCCGGTTCGGGAAGGGAGCAGACCGAGCTTTTTCAGGCCCAGATCCGTATCGCCGGGACCGCGGGCCTTCCTGTGGTCATCCACTGCCGGGACGCGGAAGAGGAGGTCCTGGAGGCGCTGAGGCGCAGTCCCCCCGGGTCCGGCGGCATCATGCACTGCTTTTCCGGGGATTACGAGGCGGGAAAGAATTTCCTCGATCTGGGATTGCACCTGTCCTTCGCGGGGAACCTCACCTACCCGAAAAACCGCTCCCTCCGGGAGGGAGCCGCCCGCTACCCCTCGGACCGGATTCTGGTGGAGACCGACTCCCCCTATCTGGCGCCCCAGCCGCTGCGGGGAAGGCCGAACCACCCTGGAAACGCCGCCGTCACCCTGGGCTTCCTGGCCCGGCTGCGGGGGACCTCTCCGGAGGAACTGGCCCTCCGGACGGCGGAAAATTTCTCCCGCCTCTTTCCCCTCATCCCCTTAGCGGGAGGCGGATCGTGATTTCCGTCCCCCGGCCCACCTCGCTGCGGATCGCCAGGCTTCCCCCGTGGGATTCCACAACGTTCTTGACGATGACGAGCCCCAGCCCCGAACCGCCCCGGCCGGAGACCGAATAGAAGGGCTCGAAGACCCGGGAGAGGACCTCGGCGCTCATGCCGATGCCGGTGTCGCGAAAGGTCAGAAGCAGTACCGAATCCCCCTGTTCCGCCGTCACGGAGATCTGCCCCCCCGACGGCATGGCTTTGCGGGAATTGTCGCAGAGGTTGATGAAGACCCTGAGCATCCTCTCCTCGTCGAAAATGACCGGCTCCGGGCATTCCCCCCGGATTTCCAGCGCAACCCCCGCCCTTTCCAGGCTGTCCCGGAGGGCCTCCCGGGCTTTGTCGAAGAACTGCGGGAGAGACACGATGGACAGGGACAGACGGATTTCACCTCTGCTGTAATCCAGAAGCTCTTCCACGAACCGGTTCAGCCGATCCACCTCCTTCATGATCCCCGCCGCGTATTTCCGGATCCTCTCTGGTTCGTCCCGATGGAGCAGCGCCATTTCGGCGTATCCCCGGACGATGGAAACGGGGTTCCGGATATCATGAAAAACGAGGGAGGAGAGCTTCCCCAGGTTCGACAGGCGCTCGGACCGGAGCAGTTCATCCTGGGCGGCTTTGAGCTCCTCGTTGGCCCGAAGGAGTTCCATGTTCCTGTCCCGCAGCCCCTGAACGAAGACCTCGTTGCTCCGCCGGACGATGGCCGACAGTGACCGCAGCAGGCTCAGCGCGATGGAGCTGTTGCCCCGGAGAATCTCATGAAAGTCGTCCCGGGAAACGGAAAAAGCCCGGACCCTGGTCCGGGTGACGACGGTGGCGCTCCGGGGAAGATCGTCGATGAGCGCCATCTCCCCGAAAAGATGGCCCTTGTCGTGAACCGCCAGAAGGTCCGGCCGCATCCCGTAGTAATCCTTCCACACTTCCACGCCGCCCTGGGAGATGATGTACAGGCAGTCCGCCCTGTCGCCTTCCGCGAAAACAACGGAACCCTTCGAAAAGGTCGTTTCCCGGCACACCGCGGCCAGGCCGGCGATGTCGGCATCGGAAAGATCGCGAAACAGCGCGACATTCCGGATGAAATCGAAGGCCTTTTCCTCGGCGCCCGCCCTCATGGAAATCTCCCGAAGAGGGGCATGAAAAAGCCCCGCCGAAAAGGGCGAGGCTCAGCGGTGCGGATCTTCAGGGGGAGGCTACCAGGCATCGATCATGTCGTCCTGATCCCGGTTTTCTTCCCCGAACAGGTCGGTGACGGCCCGCAGATCGTCCAGGTAGATATAGTAGCTTCCATAGGCCTCCATCAGGTCGCAGTCAATGGAGAAACCCAGAAACTTGATTCCCGACAGAATGCCGTAATGGGGGTTCCGCTGCTCCACCGTGGGGGGAATGGCCACCACCATCTGTTTCCATCCCACGAAATTGAGCTTTCCCACCTCCAGCTCGAACCTGCGGCCGGCGAAATCCTCGAAACGGGCCTTCAGGGTGTGGTTGAAATTCCGGCCCACCACCCAGACCGAGAGGGTTTTAACGACCCCGGCAATGGCCAGCGGCCGGGTGGGGGACACGGAAATGAGCGCATTGGAACGCCGGAAGAACTCCGTCTTTACCCCCAGGACATACTTGTCCTCCTCCCGGATGCCGATGGCTTCCTCGGCGGGGATGGGCTTCTTCGCCGCCGACCCCCCTTCGAGCCTTCGGGCGCTCACCACTCCGTCATCCAGGGAAACAACGGCCTGCCAGAAGCCGGCGTCTTCGAACTTCGACAGGGAGACTTCCTTCAGTTTCTGCTGGGCCGTATCGGCGCCGATGCTTTCCGCCACCGGGCGGCCAGGGCCGGGAAGGGGCTCGGCCCTTTCAACCTGGGAATAAACGACGGCCCCCACAAAAAGTAGAAGTATTCCAATAAGGGTCTTTTTCATAGCCAGCTCCTAATTTTTTCCCGTCCCTTGGGACCAGAGTTTCTCCACGAACTCGGGATCCGCCAGATCCTCCCCGTCGAAGAGGGATTCGAACATGTCGGTGAAGACCTTCACTTCATCCATGTAAAAATAAAAGTCGTTCACCCTCTCGGTGGGCCGGGTCCACAGCACGAACTTGACCAGTTCCAGCCGCTTCAGAGACGGCGCCTGCATTACGGCCTGGGAGATGTGGCCGGGGATGCTGACCTGCAGGTTCCGCCAGCCGATGAAATTGAGGTCTCCGACCTTCAAAACGTGGGTTATCCCCTTGTGGTCCATGATGTGGGCCTCGAGGTAATAGTTGAAGTTCGAACCCCAGACCCAGAGGTCCATGTTTTTTGCCCTTCCGGGAATGGGGATCGTCCGGGGCTCCAGTTTGCCGCCCTCCCCTTTTCGGGCCGGGATGATTTCGATGAAGTTGTACCCCCTCCGGTCGAACTTGCCGTGGACACCGAAAACCCTGAGCTCCCGGTCTTTCGGAGCCTTCCGATACAGGGCATCCGGCCAGGTGGCGATAAAGGCGGATTTGGGGAAAACGTCCTCCCCCTTGTCGGTCTTGATTACCGAGGAGAACTTGCTGCCCCGAACCATCCAGGGACTGCCTTCGGGGTCGTCGAAGTTTTCGATGATCCGGGATTGGAGATTCGCCGTCACCTCATCGGAAACCCCCGGAAGGAGAAAGGATAGTATCAGGCATATAGCGAGGAGTCCGCCTTTTTTCATTTTCCACTCCTTTGGTTTTAGCTCCCTTATCGGCAAAAACTATAAAAGATTATATTTCTATCAGTTAGCTTTGTCAAATAGTTTGCCTTCCAGGACCATGGGAATCTCGATCAGGGCCCCCCTTCCGGCCCCGCTTCTCAGGGCGGCGGCCACCGCGGCGGCGTAATCCTTTCCCACGACCCCCGCCACCCGGGCCGTCTCCAAGAGGGGGAGATCGCCCGCCTCCGCCAGAAAGACCGGGACGGGCTTCTCTTTGAGCAGCAGGTCCAGGATGGCGGCGCTCCGGGGCCCGGCGAGAACCACCACCAGGGGAGGGTTCCCGGCGATTTTCCCCCGCACCTGAACCCGGAGTTCCTCCAGGCCCGTTTCCGGAAGAACCTCGACGGTGTCCAGCTCCAGGCCCGCCCGGGCGGCGGCGGCGGCGAAGACGCCGCCCAGACCCCGGTCCAGGAAGGCCGCCGTCGGTCCCTTGCCCGCTCCTGCCTCTTCGACCGTTTTTCGTATCCGCCCCGCCGCCCGGTCCAGGGCGGGGCCGGGATCGAAGCGGACCCAGACATAGGGCGAGGGGGCGGGGGGGTCCGAAGGAGCGTCGAGGCAGAAAAAGCGGGTCTCTTTCCACCGCTCCGCCAGCCCCTCCAGATCCGCCGCGGCGAAGGCTCCTAGGAAAACCTGTTGGGGGGCCTTGTCCCGGAGGTAATCGTCCAGAAGCTCCGCCAGGGGGGCTCCCGGCGGGATATGCAGGACCGCCGGGGAGATGCCCGTTTCGGCCCTGACCTTTTTTCGCAGCGCCTCCGCCCCCAGCACGGGGGCCCAGTAGGGGTCCTCCACCAGCACGGCGCCGCCGGAGCAGCCGGAAAAAAGCGACATCAGAAGCAGCCCGGCGGCGAGCCGCCGAGCCACCCCCTTCCACCCCGGTGAGATCAATCCCGCATGGTGCCGCCGTTCACCATCATGCTTTCGCCGGTGATGAACCTGGCCCGGGGACTGGCCAGGTAGGCCGCCGCGAAGGCCACATCCTCGGGATCGCCGATCCGTTTCAGGATGCTGTTGTCGATGAACTTCTGGTTTTCCGCCGCCCCCGCGGCGTTGGCCATGGCGGTGACGATCCTGCCCGGGCAGATGTTGTTGGCGGTGATGTTGTCGATCCCCACCTGCTGGGCCAGATTCCGGGTGAAGGCCAGTACCCCGCCCTTGGAGGCGGCGTAGCTGCAGGCCGCCACGGTGCCGCCGTGCTTCCCCGCTTCGGAGGAGAGGTTGATGATCCTCCCGTATTTCCGTTTCCGCATCCCCGGCAGGACGGCCTTGGAGAGGAAGAACATGGCTTTCAGGTTCACCGCCATCACCAGATCCCATTCCTCCTCGGAGATGTCCTCGATCTTGTGCAGCGGGTGGATGCCCGCGTTGTTCACCAGTATCTGGATGCCCCCGAACTCCTTTTCCACCTCCGCCACGAAGGCTTCCACCTCGGCCTGTTTCGTTATGTCCAGGACCCGGGGCAGCACCCGGGCGCCGGTGGCCTTCCGGATCTCGTCGGCGGTTTCGTTGAGGGCCTCGGCCTTGATGTCCACCAGGGCCAGTCCCGCCCCCCGGGAGGCCAGTTCCAGGGCGATGGCCTTTCCGATTCCCTGGGCCGCCCCGGTGACGATGGCGGTGTGCCCTTTCAGTTCCTGATTTCCCATATTCTCTACCACTCCTCTTTTTTCAGAATCGGCGCCAGGTAGCCCATGGATTTTCGAACGTCCTCGGCGAAGGAGGTTTTGATGTTCGCCTCCAGGGCCACCCGCCCCGTGTAACCCAGAGCGTCCAGAACCCCGACGATTCTCTTGAAATCCAGGGCCCCGAAGCCGGGGAGAAACCGGTTGTTGTCCGACAGATGGAAGCCGATGAAACGCCCCCGGTGGCGGATCATGGCGGCTTCCATGTTGGATTCTTCGATGTTCATGTGCCAGGTGTCCGGAAGGATGTGAACCCAGGGGTTCCCCCGGTCCTGGGCCTGTTCCCGGACCAGGTCCCAGGTGTCGTCCAGACCGTTCCCCAGGGGGGACTCGAAACGGTTGATGGCCTCCACCACGAAGGGGGTCTCCAGCCGTTGCGCTTCGGGGGCGATATCGGCGATGGACTCCTTCAGCTTCTCCCGGTGGGCCGGCGAGTTCTCCCCGGCGGCCGCCTTCAGGTAGCCCGCCACCACGCCGCCCCCCAGCTCCCGGGCGAAGGCCAGGAAGCCCCTGGCCCGGCGGACCGATTCCTTCCGGCGTCCCTCCTCCGTCGAGGCCAGGGACAGGCCGGCGGTCTTGGCGGTGAGGCCGGTGGCGAAAATGGAGAAGACAAGACCGAAGTCGCCGAGGAAACTTTTCAGTTTCGCCGGGTCCACCCTGTCGGGTTCCCGGATGTTCAGCTCCACCCCGTCGAAACCGAGTTCGCGCAGGAGCCGCAGATTGTCGATGAAATCCCGGTCCCTCTCATACAGGTCCGGCAGGACGGTCTGGATGGCCAGAAAGTATCGGTACCGCACGGAGCCCCCTTTAGGACATGAGCTGTCCGCCGTTCACCTCCAGGATCTCCCCGGTGATGAAGCTGGAAAGCTGTTCCGAGGCGAGAAACAGCGCCGGCCCCGCCACCTCCTCCGCGGTGGCCCCCCGCCCCATGGGGATGGAGTCGATCATGCCCTTCAGCTGTTCCGGTTTGGTGTACTTGTCGTGGAAGGGGGTCAGGATGATCCCCGGCGCAATGGCGTTGACCCGGATCTTGAAGGGGGCCAGCTCCTTGGCCAGACCCCGGGTGAAGGTGGACACCGCCGCCTTGGAGGAGGCGTAGATCACCGCTCCGCCGCCGCCGCCGTTCCTGGCGGCGATGCTGGTCAGGTTGATGATGCTCCCTCCCCTCTTTTTCATGTAGGGGATGACCAGTTTGCAGACCCGGAAGGTGGAGGCCATGTTGAGGTCCATGACCTTCTGGTACATCTCGTCGGGCATCTCTTCGATGGCGTGCCGGTCCAGGAGACCGCCGGCGTTGTTGACGAG
>JAKQWJ010000227.1 GCA_029562045.1 Spirochaetota bacterium
CCCGGCGGGCTATGACCCGCAGGTCCTCCGGCCCCAGGGGGGTGAGCTGAAAGACCCGGCTCCGGGAGACCAGGGCGGAGTTCACTTCGAAAAAGGGGTTTTCCGTGGTGGCCCCGATGAGGATCACCGTGCCGTTCTCCACCCAGGGCAGCAGGGCGTCCTGCTGGGCCTTGTTCCAGCGGTGCACCTCGTCGACGAAGAGGATGGTCCCCCGGCCGTAGAGGTCCCGCTCCCGCCGGGCCTCCTCCACCGCCTCCCGGACATCCTTCACGCCCGAGAGCACCGCGTTCAGGGACGTGAAGGCCCGGGAGGTGCTGTTGGCGATGACCCGGGCCAGGGTGGTTTTTCCTGTGCCGGGGGGGCCGGAGAAGATGACCGACGCGAGCCGGTCCGCCTGGATCGCCCGGCGCAGAAGGCGGCCGGGGCCCAGGATATGGTCCTGGCCCACGAACTCGTCGATGGTCCGGGGCCGCATCCGGGCGGCCAGGGGCTCCCGCAGAGGGTCCTGACTGGAGGAGAAGAGGGGGGTGTCGCCTGCCCGGTCCACCGGAGAAGCTTAACCCGGGGAGGAATAAAGATCAACGTTCCGGGAAATGGAGAAAAAAAACCGGGAATCAGCGGAAATCACCCTTGACAGCCGTCTTTTTCAGTCGGTACCATTCTTAAAAGGAGTTCTGCCATGAAAAAAACCTTTCTTGTCATTTTCCTCGTCATTCTGTCCCTTTCCCTCCTCTGGGCCGGCGGGGCCAAGGAGAAGGGGGCGGCGGGCGCCGTGAAGGGGCCTTCCATCAAGGACCGGGACCCGGACACCCTGATCTTCGTCCTCCGGGCCCAGCCCCAGCCTCTGGACCCGAACCTCTTCACCACCCTCTACGAGGCCCAGATCATGCGGGAGATCAACGAGACCCTCATCGGCATCAGGCCCGACGGCTCCTTCTACCCGGTTCTGGCCACGGAGATCCCCACCAAGGAGAACGGCGGCTTTTCCGCCGACGGGGCCACGGTGACGCTGAAGCTGCGCCGGAACGTCAGCTTCCATAACGGCAACCCCTTCACCGCCGAGGACGTGGTCTTTTCCTTCAACCGGATCCTGCACCACCCCAAGTCCGCCTCCAAGAGCATGTTCGCCGCCATCAAGAAGGTGGAGGCGGTGGACCCCCACACGGTGAAGATCACCACCGGCTACGTGGACCCCAAGTACGGCATCAACCAGAAGATGGAGTCCTGGGCGGACCGGGAGCAATACATGGTGGCCGCCCCCTACGGGCCCATCATCAACATCCTGGCCCACTACTGTTCGGGCATCGAGAACAAGGCCACCGTGGAGAAAGCCGGGGCCGATTACGGGACCAAGGTTGTGGTGGGGACGGGCCCCTACAAGTTCGTCAGCTGGCCCAACCCCCAGGAGGTGAATATCACCCGGAACGACAGCTGGTGGAACGGGGCCGACAAGGTGGCCTTCAAGAACATCCAGTACCGGGCCATCTCGGAGAACCAGCAGGTGGCCAACGCCCTGCGCACCGGGGAAATCGACGTGTCCCATAACATCTCCCGTCTGGAGCTGGACAGCCTCGGCAAGGCCGGGGTCTCCCTGGCCCGGGGACAGGGAGCGGGGCGCACCATGTACTACATCGGCTTCAGCATGTACTCCCCCATGGTGGGGCAGCTGAAGGACGGCAAGCCCGACAAGAGCGGCAGCTACACCCCGCAGGATTCCACCTATCTCCGGTCGGCCATCTTCTACTCCATCGACCCGGTCCCCTTCACCAAACAGGTGGACATCTTCAACGGAACCGCCGTTCCCGCGGACCAGATCATGCACCCCGGCCTTATCGGCTACGTCACCGACCGCCCCGCCGGGACAACCCTGGGGGAATGGAAGAAGGAGTCCAGCTACTTCAACGCCGCCAAAGCCAAGGAGTTTTTCAACAAGCTGTCCCCGGAGTTCAAGGCCAAGCTGACCCCCGAGTCCCTGAACTTCATCGTCTCCAACATCCCCGAGCGGGTCAAGATGGCCAACATCATCAAGGACCAGGTCAAGACCACCCTGGGGGTCGATCTCCTGAAGGTCATCCCCATGGTCCACGCCCAGCTCATCGGCATGGGTAAAACCGGGGAAGGCTACGACATTTCCTTCTTCGGCTGGTTCACCCCCACCCTGGACTCGGACTACACCTGCATCATCTACTCCTCCGACTCGGTGGGGACGGGGATGAACGCGGCGGTCTACTCCAACGCCAAGGTCCAGGACAACATCGTCAAGGCCCGCCACTCGGTGGACCCGGCGGTCCGGAAGGCGGCCTACACGGCGGCCACGGTGCAGCTTCTGGAGGACAAGCCCTACGTCCCCCTGGTGTACCAGGACGTCATCATCGGTTACAATCCCCGGGTCGGGGCCCTGGAGGAGAACCTCTTCGGCACCGAGATCATCGACGTGCACAACTTGAAGAAACTCCAGTAATCCTTCGCGACACAGGTTGAAAGGGGGGAGGCCGAGCCGCCTCCCCCTCTTCTTTCCAAGGACGGTGCAATGCCTCGATACATTCTCAAAAGACTTCTGATGCTGGTGCCGGTCCTTCTGGGCGTCACCTTCATCGTCTTTTCCCTGCTCCACATCACCCCCGGGGACCCGGCGCTGATAGCGCTGGGACCCAACGCCACCCCGGCGGCCTACGAGCAGATGAAGAAGGACATGGGCCTGGACGCCCCCTTTCTGGTCCAGTACAAGCGTTTTCTCCTGGGCTACAAACACGAGGTCTTCGGCTACAAAGGCCTCCTTTTCGGCGATCTGGGCCGGTCCTACGTGACCAACCGGAACGTCTTCGAAATGATCATGGGGTCCTTCCCCAACACCCTCCTTCTGGCCACCGGGGCGCTGCTGTTCGCCGCCCTGCTGGGGGTCCCCGTGGGAATCCTGTCCGCCATCCGGCAATACTCGGTCCTGGACATGGTCTCGACGGTGATGGCCCTGGCGGGGGTCGCCATGCCGGTGTTCTGGCTGGCCATGGTGCTGATCTACGTCTTCGCCGAGACCCTGGGTTTCCTGCCTTCCCTGGCGGACCCCCGGAACCCGGTTTCCATGATCCTCCCCATAACGACCCTGGGGCTCTACTCCACCGCCCTGATCCTCCGGATGACCCGGTCGGCGATGCTGGAGATCATGAGGACCGACTACGTCCGCACCGCCCGGGCCAAGGGGATGGACGAACACCTGGTGGTGCGCAAGCACGCCCTGCGGAACGCCATGATCCCCATCGTCACCGTCATCGGTCTGGAGTTCGGGGCCCTCCTGGGGGGGGCGGTGCTGACGGAGCAGATCTTCGCCTACCCCGGCATCGGCACCATCATGTTCAAGGCCATCGGCGAGAAGGACACGCCCCAGATCCTGGGCTCCGTCTGCTTCGTGGCCCTGGTTTTCACCGTGGTGAACCTCATCGTGGACATCCTCTACGGCTTCATCGACCCCCGGGTGAAGGCGTCGATCCAGAGTTCGAAATCCGTCAATTTCAAGGTGGTTTGGAATGAGTTCATCTCCCGGGTCCGGAGAAAGTAGATTCCGGAGATCCCTGAAGCGATACCGGCGCAACCTCGCCCAGTTCGGCCGGAGGTTCGCCCGAAACAAACTGGCGCTGGCCTCCGTGGGGGTCATCGTGGCGCTCTCCGCCATCGCCCTCATGGCGGACATCCTCTACGATTACGAGTTCATCACCACGGTCCAGCTCTCCAACTCCTTCAAGTCCCCGGGGACCACGGCGGCGGTCACCTTCCGGGGGGAGACCTTCGACCACCGCTACCTCCTGGGGGCGGACAACTACGGCCGGGACATCCTGGGGCGGATGATCCACGGCGGCCGGATATCCCTGATCATCGGCTTCGTCACCGTGGCCATGTCCCTGCTGGTGGGGGGCGTCATGGGGGCTCTGGCGGGCTACAAGGGGGGCTTCATCGACACCATCGTCATGCGCATCACCGACATCATGCTCTCCATCCCCACCATCCTGCTGTCCATCGCCATCGTGGCCGCCCTGGGGAACAGCTTCTTCAACCTGCTGGTGGCCATCGCCACCAGCATGATGCCCCGCTACGCCCGGATCGTCCGGGCCTCGGTGATCTCGGTGAAGGACCAGGAGTTCATCGAGGCGGCCCGCTGCATCGGGGCCGGGGACTTCCGGATCGTCACCCGGCATGTCCTCATCAACATTCTGGCCCCGGTGATCGTCCAGTCCACCCTGAACGTGGGCTCCGCCATCCTCTGGGCCGCCTCCCTCTCCTTTCTCGGGCTGGGGATCCTTCCCCCCACTCCGGAATGGGGGAACATGCTTTCCGAGGCCCGGGAGTTCATCAAGTACGCCCCCCACACCCTGCTCTTCCCCGGCCTGGCCATCATGATCACCGTGCTGGCCTACAATCTCATCGGCGACGGGCTCCGGGATTCCCTGGACCCGAAACTGAAAAGGTAGGCGCCTCGTGGACACCATTCTGGAAATCAGGGATCTTTCCGTTCACTATTACGCGGACAGGGAAACGGTCCAGGCCGTCAACGGGCTGAACCTCAGCCTGACCCGGGGGGCCACCCTGGGCCTGGTGGGGGAGACCGGGGCGGGCAAGACCACCACCGCCCTTTCCATCCTGAAGATGATCCAGGAGCCCCAGGGGAGGATCGTCTCCGGGCGGATCCTCTTCGAGGGGCGGGATGTGCTCACCATGGACAGGGCCGAGATCGTGGAGCTCCGGGGGAAGGAGGTCTCCATGATCTTCCAGGACCCCATGACCTCCCTGAACCCTCTTCTCACCGTCGGGGAGCAGATCGCCGAGACCGTCCGGAAGCACGACCGGGTCTCCAAGGCGGAGGCGGCGAGCCGCGCCCGGGCGATGCTGGAGACCGTGGGAATCCCCGGAGGGCGGGCCGAGGATTACCCCCACCAGTTCTCCGGGGGGATGAAGCAGCGGGTGGTCATCGCCATCGCCCTGGCCTGCAGCCCCAAACTCCTCCTGGCGGACGAACCCACCACCGCCCTGGACGTGACCATCCAGGCCCAGGTTCTGGAGATGATGCGAAGCCTGAAGGAGAAGTTCGTCACCTCCACCATCCTGATAACCCACGACCTGGGCATCGTGGCGGAGATGTGCGACCAGGTGGCCACCATGTACGCCGGCGAGGTGGTGGAGTACGGAACGGTGAAGGACGTCTTCGACACCCCCAAGCACCCCTACACCCTGGGGCTCTTCGAATCCCTGCCCAGCCTCGACGAGGACAGGGACCGCCTCAGGCCCATCACGGGGCTCATGCCGGACCCCACCCGGCTGCCCCCGGGCTGCCCCTTCCACCCCCGCTGCCCCCGGGCCATGGAGATCTGCTCCCGGCTGAGCCCCGAGCCGGTCCGTCTGAACGGGCATCTGGTGAAGTGCCATCTCTACGGCAAGAAAGAGGGTTGAATCCATGACAGCGACCAGCAACGGGAACGACAGACCCCTTCTGGAGGTGAGGGACCTCCGGAAATACTTCCACACCCCCCAGGGGGCCCTCCATGCGGTGGACGGCGTCTCCTTCCACATCCGCCGGGGAAAGACCCTGGGGATGGTGGGGGAATCGGGGTGCGGAAAATCCACCGCCGGCCGGGCCATTCTCCGGCTCCACGAGCCCACCTCGGGCACGGTATTTTTCGATGGAGTGGATGTCACCGCCGCCTCCAGGACGCGGATGCACGGCCTCCGGTCGGAGATGCAGATGATTTTCCAGGACCCCTACGCCTCCCTGAACCCCCGGAAGACCGTGGCGGGCATCATCGGCGAGCCCCTCCTCATCTACGGACGGGTCAAAGACACGGACGATTACGAGGCCCAGGTGCGGGAACTGATGAAAACCGTGGGGCTGGCGGACCGGCTCTACGACGCCTACCCCCACGAACTGGACGGCGGCCGCCGCCAGAGGATCGGCGTCGCCCGCGCCCTGGCCCTGAACCCCCGGTTTATCGTCTGCGACGAGCCGGTCTCGGCGCTGGATGTGTCCATCCAGGCCCAGATCCTGAACCTTCTGGGGGACCTGCAGGACCGGTTCGGCCTCACCTACCTCTTCATCACCCACGACCTCTCGGTGGTGAAGCACATTTCCGACGACATCTGCGTCATGTATCTGGGGCAGCTGGTGGAGAAGGCCCCGGCGAAGACGCTCTTCCAGGAGCAGGTCCACCCCTACACCAAGGCCCTGCTGTCCGCCATCCCCATACCCAGGGTGGGGGCCCGGAAGAAGAGGATAGTGCTCCAGGGCGAAATTTCCTCTCCGGTGAATCCCAGACCGGGCTGCCGCTTCGCCCCCCGCTGCCCCCTGGCCCGGGACTTCTGCCGGATTACGGATCCGCCTCTGACGGAGTACGCCCCGGGGCGGCTGGCGGCCTGCCACCGGATGGACGAGATACTCCAGGGAAAAATCCACATTCAGGAGGCCCGGGGATGAACGAAAACAGGGACCCTCTCCCGACCCCGGAGGAGCTCCGGCTCTTCCAGACCCTTACCCAGCTTCCCGGCGTTTCGGGCCAGGAGAAGGCGGTCCGGGACGTCATGAAAACGGAGCTGGCCCGCCACGCCGACGAACTCGTCTTCGACGAGCTGGGCGGCGTCTTCGCGGTGCGGCGCTGCGGCCGGGAGAACGCCCCCCGGGTGATGCTGTCCGGCCACATGGACGAGATCGGCTTCCTGGTCCTGGACATCACGCCCCGGGGGCTCATGCATCTGTACCCCGTGGGGCGGAGCTGGAACCAGGTCCTCCTGGCCCAGAGGGTGACGGTGTATTCCGGCGAAACCGGCCAGGCCTGGCCGGGCACCATCGCCTCCATCCCTCCCCACCTTCTCACCGAGGATGTGGCCTCCCGGCCCATGCCGGTGGAGAAGATGATGGTGGACATCGGCGCGGTGAGCCGGGAGGAGGTTCTGGCCCTGGGGGTCCGGCCCGGGGACATGGTGGTGGTGGACGGCCCCTTCGTCCCTCTCTTCGGAGGCCGGAAGCTCCTGTCCAAGGCCTGGGACAACCGCTTCGGCTGCGCCCTGGCCCTGGAGGTTCTGCGGGAGACGGCGGGGGAAAAGCTGGGGGTCGACCTCTACATCGGCGCCACGGTGCAGGAGGAGGTGGGCCTCCGGGGGGCCCGCACCGCCGCCTGGACCATCGCCCCCGACCTGGCTTTCGTCTTCGAGTCCTCCGCAGCCAACGACAACACCGGGGACGAAAACGTCTTCGGCCGGCAGGGGGAGGGGGTCCTGCTGCGCTTCGCCGACAGGACCACCCTGACCCACCGGGGGCTCTTCCGGTACGCGGTGAAGCTGGCGGAAAGGGAGGGAATCCCCCACCAGTACTTCATGGCCGCGGGCTCCACCGACGCCGGGGAGATCCACCTGGTCCGCTCCGGCGTCCCCGCCCTGACCCTGGGGGTGGCGTCCCGCTACATCCACACCAACAGCACCATCCTGGACTACCGGGACTACCGGGCGGCCAAGGCCTTCACGCTGGCCCTTCTCCGGGACCTGGACGCGGTGAAGGTGCGGGACATCAAGGCGTACAACCGATGAGCCTCCACCCCGTTTTCGACTGCCACGCCGACATCCTGATGGATGTGGTGAAGCGCCGCCGGGAGGGGGAGACCGCAGTCTTCCGGAGCCGCCACCTGTCCCGCCTGCGGGAGGGCGGCGTCGCCGGCGCGGTTCTGATCCACTGCCACATGTACGACACCCCCGCCGGCCCCGAGGACATCCGCGAGTTCATCCGACTCTTCCGGGAGGAGGATCGGGAAAACGCCGGGGTCTGGAGCCTTA
>JAKQWJ010000255.1 GCA_029562045.1 Spirochaetota bacterium
GAAGGCGGGATAAATTGTAATTTCTCTGTGACAGACCTGCCTCGTCGGGCCGGACTTCCCCGGGGATCCGCATTAACTCTCCGCCGGTGATGACCTAAGCTTTAATTGAAAGTATCAGGTTATCAGGGAGGATGGGATGAAAAGAAAGATTTTCACGGTTCTGATCATGCTGGGCATCCTGCTGTTCATCGGGGGCTGCGCGGGGGTGAAATCCGCCAAGGTGAGTGTATCGCCGGCGACGGCGAAACCGTCCGCGGCGAAACCGGCGGCCCTGTCCCTGCCCGTCGCCAAGGGAAGCAAGGTCGACTACGACGACAAGATCGGTTTCGAGGAGTTTCCCTTCATAAAGGACGGAAACACCGTAATAACCATCGAAGGAGATATCCGCCGCATTTTCACCAGTGACCCGGAAGGCAAGTCCCCTCTGGCCATGATCCGGCACTACGAAGAGGCCATACAGAACATGGGAGGAGAGATCCTTTACAAAACCCGGACGCCCAAGGAAGAGGAGATGGGCGGAAAGAAATTGACGGAGCTTTTTAAAACCCGACGCATCGACCGGGGATTGGGGACCTACCAGTTTACCTACACCGCCTTTCCCGGGGGGAACGAAAAAGAGGGCATGACGGAATTCCTCAGCGCGGTGGTGAAAAAGGGAACGGCGGAAATGTATGTCTACGTCGCCTCCGGCAAGGGAGCCTGGGCGGCCAACACGATGGCCAATACGTACACCGAGATCGTCACCGTCAATAAATAGCCGGGTCTCGGGCTGGGTCAATGAACCGGCCGGGCTGGACCGTGTCGGTCCAGGCCCCGCCTCAGGCGTCACTTTCCAGACGGCCGCCCGCCTCAGGTGACGATCCCCGGGCGGCTGCCGGCGCCGTCGTCGGGGTACACCAGGAAGTCGATCAGCCCCAGCGACACCTCCTGCCCCTCCCGGAGGGTGTCGAAGCTGCCGCTGTCGGCGATGACCCGGACGGTCTCACCCCCCAGGTCCACCCGGCAGTCGTTCACATCCCCCAGGTAGAACATGTTCAGGAGCCGTCCCGTGAGGTCCCCCCTGTCCGCCTTCCGCAGCCGGATGTTCTCCGGCCGGACCGCCACGATCACCCGGCCCCGGCATACTCCGTCGTAGGGGATGGACTGCCCGGTGCCCAGGAGTTCGATGCGGTTCTCCGTCACCGAACCGGGCAGGAAGTTGACCTTCCCGACGAAGTCCGCGACGAACTGGTTGGCCGGTTTCCGGTAGATCTCCGTGGGGCTCCCCACCTGCTGGATGACGCCCCGGTTCATCACCACGATCCGGTCCGACATGGCCATGGCCTCGGTCTGGTCGTGGGTGACGTAGACCACGGTGATCCCCAGGTTCCTCTGGATCTCCTTGATCTCGAACCTCATGCTTTCCCGGAGTTTGGCGTCCAGGTTGGACAGGGGCTCGTCCAGCAGCAGAACCTTGGGCTCCGCCACCAGGGCCCGCCCCAGGGCCACCCGCTGCTGCTGCCCTCCCG
>JAKQWJ010000265.1 GCA_029562045.1 Spirochaetota bacterium
GATCGGCGTGCTGCGCGAGGACGTTTCGGGTCTCGCTCAGGAAATGGGCGTTCCGATCGACGACTTCCGTCGCATCGTCCAAACCGTGTAGAAGGGCGAGCGCGAAGCCCGTCAGGCGAAGAAGGAGATGGTTGAAGCCAACCTGCGTCTCGTGATCTCAATCGCCAAGAAATACACCAACCGGGGCCTGCACTTTTTCGATCTGGTCCAGGAAGGGAACATCGGCCTCATCAAGGCGGTGGAGAAGTTCGAATACCGGAAGGGCTACAAGTTTTCGACCTATGCCACCTGGTGGATCCGGCAGGCCATCACCCGCTCCATCTCCGACCAGGCCCGGACCATCCGGGTCCCGGTGCACATGATCGAGCAGATCAACAAGGTGGTCCGGGAGTCCCGGCAGCTCATGCAGGTCCTGGGGCGGGAGCCCTCCGACGAGGAGGTGGCGGAGCGACTGGGCTGGACCGTGACGCGGGTCAAATCGGTCAAGAACGTGGCCCGGGAACCCATTTCGCTGGAAACCCCCATCGGGGAGGAGGAAGACTCCCTTCTGGGGGATTTCATCGAGGACAAGGATGCGGAAAACCCCTCCACCCAGACCGCCTTCACCCTGCTGCAGGAGCAGCTCCGGGATGTCCTGTCCACCCTCCCGCCCCGGGAGCAGGAGGTCCTCAAGATGCGCTTCGGTCTCGAGGACGGCTACTCCTTGACCTTGGAGGAGGTTGGCCTGTATTTTAACGTGACCCGCGAAAGGATCCGTCAGATTGAGGCGAAGGCGCTGCGACGCCTGCGGCATCCCAAGAGGAGCCGCCGGCTGAAAGATTATCTAGATCATTAACGAGAGGGAAACATGATTCACGATGTATTCGAGAAACTTCGGGCTCTGCAAAGTATTCTCTCCAGAAAATTCGAGATCGAGCACGAGATCCGGGACATCCCCAAAGGTCTCGCCACCAAAACCGAACTGGTCAACCGGCTGAAGAAATCCTATATCGAGAAGAACGAGCAGCGGGAGCAGATCAAACAGCGGATCAAGGGGTTCCGGGAGAAAATGGCCGAGGCCGAGCAGAACCGGGAAAAGCTGGAAGGCCAGATGGACATGATAAAAACCCAGCGGGAGTACGAGGCGCTGGACAAGGAGATCCGGGACGCCTCGGAGAAGGAGATGCAGTTCCGCCGGGATCTGCAGAAGGAAGAGAAGATCCTGGAGGAGATGGCCCATCTCATGGAGCGGGAGGAGTCCCTGATCCAGGAGCAGGAGGCCGAACTGGCCGCGGAGCAGGAGAGGATCAGGAACGAAAGCGACGGCCTCATGGAGCGGCTCCGGGAACTGGAGAAGGAAGAAAAGGAAATCGTCCCGGGTCTGGACCCGGAGATGATATTCAAATTCGAACGCATCATCCGCAGCAAGGCGGGACTGGGCATCGTGCCGCTGAAGCGGGGCGTCTGTTCCGGCTGTCACATGATCCTGCCCATGCAGTTCGTCAACGATGTGCGGGACGGGGATTCCATCCTGTTCTGTCCCTACTGCAGCCGCATCCTCTTTCATCAGGAGGACGGGGAGGAGGTCTTCGCCGCCGATGCGGAGGAGGGGATCTTCGATGTGGACGACCTGGACCTGGACGACGGGGAGGATGTGGAAGACGACGACTCCGCCGAGGACGAAGGGGAGGAGGCGGAGCACGATGATAACGGGGACGACGACGAGGATGACGAGGAGGAGGACGACGAGGACGAGGACGAGGAGGAGATGTAAGGTGAAAGTTGCGGCAGGCCTGGCCGTCGCCCCTTTATAAAAAGGGGAGGAAAGTCCGGGCTCCGGAGAGCACGGTACCGGGTAACCCCCGGACACGCTCCGACAGGCAGCGTCGCCCTTTGCGGGGCCGCTGAACCGGCGGGGAGTGATAGACAGCGCCACAGAAAATATACCGCCCCCTTCGCCGCAAGGGGAGGGGGTAAGGGTGAAATGGTGGGGTAAGAGCCCACCGCCCCGCCGGCAACGGCGGGGGCACGGCAAACCTTACCGGGAGCAAAGTCAAGAAGCGGAGGGCTGCTCGCCCCTATCCGCGGGTAGACTGCAGGACGGCTTCGGAGACGGAGCCGCCAGATAGATGACGGCCCACGACAGAACCCGGCTTACAGGCCTGCCTTTTTTTCTTCTCCCTCGAACCCCGGTCCGTCCGCCCCGGCTATGCCCGTCCCGGCGGGTACCGTCTCCGCCGCCCCGGTGATCCCCCGTCCGCCGGGTTCGGGCCTCTCCGGTTCGGCGATGCCCAGCCCCATCGGACCCCCCGCGGCCGCGGCGTAGTATTCCTTCTCCCGCAGGATGTCCCCGAAGCTGTTCCAGAGGTCGCCGGACAGCCAGTGCCGGGGGTTGTCGCGGCGGGACACCCCGGAGCCCAGGGCCAGCGGGCTGTTGATGGTCTTGCCCTTCCTGTCCCTGTTTTTCGCCGGCTCCAGAAGATTCATGACCTCCACCACCACCCCCCGCCGGTGATGGGCGTGGACATAGCGGATGGTGCCGTCGGGGTCCACCTCCAGCACCACCCCCGCGTGGGTCAGCGGGTCGTTGGTCCTGTCGCCGTCCCCGTCGGCGTCCCAGGTATTGTCCCAGAAGATGATGTCCCCCGGCCGGGGGTAGGCGTCGAAATGGATGGCCTCCCGGCGGCGCAGGCTCTCGTGGAGCCGCCCCACCCCGTTTCCCGGGAGGAAGGGGAAATCCTTCGTCACATCCAGGGAAAGGCGGTAGTAGATGGCCCCCACGGTCCCGATGCAGTCCAGGGTGAAAACCCGGCCGTTCACCCGCACCCGGTCCTCCGGAGGCCGCCCCAGCAGGGCCTCGGCGGAGGAGACGACCGCCCGCTCATCCGGACCCGGCGCCGCACCGCGGGCAGCGGGGCCGCGATATTCGGTTCCGGACCCGTCCCCCCGGACCGCGGGCCGCCCTCCCCGGTGCGGTCCGGCGCCGCTTCCCGCCTCGGGAAACCGGGCGGAAAACCGGGTGGCGCAGGAGGAGAAAAACACCGCCCCCAGGGCGAGGATAAGGGCCGCCGTCCCCCCGGGCTGCCGCTTCCCGGAGGCGCGTTTCGGAAAGGCCGCGAAGACCATGCCACCCATTGTTTCCCATTTCTCCGGGGATTTCAAGGCACGGGGGGGCATACCGGCTAGAAGGACCCCGTGCGATTTCAAGGGGAGCCGGCAACGGTAAAAATCTACCGGCGTCCAGCGGGAATCATTGTCTTCATCGCTGTTTTCAGTCAGTCCGACCGGGTTTTTTCCATTGGCCTCCTTGACATCGATCTTCCAGCCGTCATTACGGCAGGAACTTAAAGCGGTTTTTCTCCCGATGTAACCGGTATAACTGAAAAGCCGTCCCCGTTTTCGGGCAGTAGCTCCGAGACGATGCCCAGTCCCACGAGCTGACCAAGGGCCTTGCCGACCGTGGCGGGGGTGATTCCGGTTTTTTCCGTAAGGAGGCCGGCGGTGGCGATGGGTTTTTCCATCAGGGCCCGAGACCCGCAGAGTGGAGGCCGCCGCCCGTCCCAGACCGCCGATTCTGTTTCGGTCACGTTCCGTCAGATTCAGAACCTGCCGGGCATGCCGCGACTCATGATCTCGATATAACCCGCGTAGCTGAACAGGCGGTTTCGTTTCTGGGAGGTCAGTTCCTTGACGATACCGAGCTGCTCCAGGTGGCCGAGGGCCTTGTTGACCGTGGCAGGGGTGATGCCGGTCTTCTCTACCAATGAGCCCGAGGTGGCGATGGGATGCTCCATCAGTGCCCGGTGGACCTGCAAGGTGGATGCCGCCGCCCGTCCCAAATCGCTGATCTTGTCACGGTCCTGGCTCGACAGGTCGAGGAGCTGCTGCGCCGTTTCCACAGCCTGAGTGGCGGTGACCATCACGGCCTCGGCAAAGAAGTCGAGCCAGACTTCCCAGTCGCCGGTCAATCGCACGTTGTTGAGCAACTCATAGTAATACTGGCGGTGCGTCTTGAAGTAGAGGCTGAGATAGAGCATCGGCTCCCGCAGCACCTTCTGCTCGCATAACAGCAACGTAATCAAAAGACGCCCGAGACGGCCATTACCGTCCAGAAACGGGTGGATGGTCTCGAACTGCACATGCGCCAGAGCCGCTTTGAGCAGAACCGGGGTCGGCTCCGGCTGGTCATGGAGGAAGAGCTCCAGCTTGCTCATGCACTCCAGCACCTCCTCAGCGGGCGGCGGAACGAAAGACGCGTTGCCTGGCCGGGTGCCGCCGATCCAGTTCTGGCTTCGCCGGAACTCCCCCGGGGTCTGATTGCTGCCCCGGCCCTTGGTCAGCAGCACGCCATGGATCTCGCGGAACAGCCGCAGCGACAGCGGCAGCCCTTCCTCCAACAGGCGCAGACCGTGGTCGAGGGCGGCGACATAGTTGCTGACTTCCCGCACGTCATCCAGTGGTACGCCGGGTTCCTGATCCAGCTCGAACAGCAGCAGGTCGGACAGCGACGACTGGGTGCCCTCGATCATGGACGAGAGCACCGCTTCCTTACGGACGTACATGTAGAGAAACAGCGAGGTGTCCGGCAGCAAGGTCGAAACACTGTCCAGCCTCCCGAGCGCCAGAAGCGCCTGATCGAACTTGCTGCGCAGCTCCGGCGTCCAGTCGATGGGCGGACGCGGCGGCAGCGGCGCGGGCACGAAGGCCTGGGCCTTCTCACCCCCCGTCGATATGGTCACATATCTGCCTTGGAGTTCCCGCTTCATCCTGCCTGCCTCGAACTTGAAATAAGATTCGTCTTTATTTTATTCTCACCGCACATCCTAAAATAAAGCGTCGGGAAAGAAAAATCAAGCGGATTTCCCGATTAGCCGTTTCGATTTCACCGGACGAGCGTTCGACGCTGCAACGCAGCAGCTGAAGCGGAAAAAAATCACAACCACGGTTCCGATTTTTCGGTTGCCGGAAAGCCCCTGGTATCAAAGAGTTTCGGGCCGTTTACCGGAATGGGCATTCTCCTGAGTCGGGAAGTACCGTTTCAACCCCGCTTCCTTTCCGGGGCCACTTTCGGGCCTGCGTTTTCTCCATTATCCGTTCACTTTAAAAAAGCCGGGTTCCTTGCCTTGTGCAGCGATAAGCGGTGACCTGACCGGAGACCGCCTCAGAGAGCCGACCATCAGCGCCGGCTATTCTTCTTTAGGGATCAGGAAGCCGGAGTTGACCGCGCTTCTTTCCATGGCCGAGGCGGGAGATTTCGAAAAAAGCATCCGGCTACGGCATCGAACGATGACCTGAGACAACTGTCCAAAATGACAATCAGCCGCAAACCCATATCAATCAAGGATGTAGCTTTCCGGACGAGCTTTGGACTTGGTCCGGAGAAAACAGAGAATCCCGGGGCCAAACAGAGAAAGAAAGGCTGGAAGATGGGGAGAATCGATGGTGCGGAGAGGTGCTTTGGAAAGATGTGAAACGGGCTCAAACCCTTTAGAAACAAGAGGAAAAACAAAACTCGTCACTCCGAAGAATGACCCCAGAGAGACGGGTTTGTCTTTTCGAAATGGTGGAGGTGGCGGGAATCGAACCCGCGTCCTGAAACGGATCCGCCAGGCATTCTACAGGTTTATTCGTCCCTTGGTTTGTCGGAAAAGGGCAGGGCGGAACGAAGGCCCGCTCTTTTCGTATTCCGGGAAGTGTCCCTTCCCCGGTCCGGACCCCGGAGTCGGCAAGTCCTGGTTTCTTTCAGGCGCACCGGCCCTCAGAACGGCGTGCCGGGAACCCGTGGCCGGGCTTACGCCGCGGCCAGTTGGTAATCTGCGTTATCGGCAGTTATAGGTTTTGCCGCTTTTTAGGAGTTCGGCCCTCCACCTGCAACCAGACAAACCTTCGTCCCAGTCGAAACCGGTGCACCCCCCTTCGTCTATAAAGATACAATTCCCCCGGGGGAAAATCAAGGGGGCGGAGCCGTTGAGGAGCCAGGCTGTCCGGGTCCGCCGGTTTTCGTGGCCCCCGCCTCCCGAAATGCAGTGGACGGCGAGCGCGTCCGCGGCCTCATCGGGCCGGTTTTCGGGGCCCCGCCTCCCGAAATGAGGTGGACGGCCAGCGCGTCCGCGGCCCCATCGGGGGGTCCGCCGGTTGTACGGAACCTCTTCATCGCGGACTGGGAAAAGGCGGGTCAGTCTACAGCCGCATCCGGAAGTCCCGCTCCGCCTCCCGGCGCAGGTCCTTGTCCTTGATGTCCTGGCGCTTGTCGTAGCCTTTCTTGCCCTTGCAGATGCCCAGGTCGATTTTGACGATCCCTTTTTTCAGGTAGACCTTCAGGGGGATCAGGGTGAAGCCCTTCTCCTCGGTCTTGCGCTCCAGCCGCTTGATTTCCGCAGAGTGGGCCAGGAGTTTCCGCTCCCGGTCCGGCGTGTGGTTGAAGATGGCGGCATGGTCGTAGGGGGTGATGGAGAATCCGATGAGCCAGAGTTCGCCGTCCCGCACCCGGGCGTAGGCGTCGGCGAAGGCGAACTTCCCCGCCTTCATGGATTTGACCTCCGTGCCCTGGAGGACGATGCCGCACTCCAGAGTTTCGTCCACGGTGTAATCGAAGCGGGCCTTGCGGTTGTCCGCCAGGACCTTGACGCCTTCCATGCTCAGCGTTCCGCCGTTTTCCGCGCCGCGGCGGGCCGGAAGCCCAGATAGGGGGTGCACCAGGCGGGGGGCTGGGAGCCCCGGGTGGCGGGCCGCACCGTCCCGGGCGGATTGAGCCAGGAGCCTCCCCGGACCGACATCTCCGCCACGGGATAGTCCCCCGATGGGAGAAAAACCGGGGCCGCGGGGTAGTAGCCGTCGGCGCACCATTCCCAGAGACCTCCCAGCATGGAGCGCAGACCCAGCCGCCCCCGGGGGGCCGCCGCGGCGGGCTGGAGCCCCGACGTGCCCGGCGCCGGGGTCCCCTGACCCAGGTTCAGTGCGGCGGCGTATTCCCAGGCCCACTCGGCGGGGAGAAAGTAACGGTAGGCCGGATCCTTGCCGGTCAGCCATCGGCAGTACGCCTCGGCGGCGGGGTGGGAGACCTCCCGCACCGGAAGGTCCGGCGATGGGGGCCGGGGGGAATCCCCCCAGGAGGCCAGGTACGATTCTTCCGCCAGCCCCTCCCGGACCAGCCGGTCCCGGCCGGCCGGGGCCCAGAGGGGATCCTCCCGGATGAAGAGGGCGAACTCGGCTTCGGTGACCAGGTGGGTCTTCAGATAGAAAGTGTCGATGCCCAGGCCCTCCGGACGGGATGCCCCGGAGGCGGAGTCTCCCCCCCGGGAGCTTCCGGAGGCCCCGGGTCCGACGGTCGCCCCGGCCGACGCTCCACCCCCGCCGGGGCGCAGGAAGCCTCCGGGGATGCGGGCGAACTCGCCGCCGGGAGTGTGGATGTAGGAGGGCTCGGGGAGGCCCGCCGCGGGTCCGGATTTGCCGGCCTGCGGGACGGACCGCGCCTCTTTTTTCGCGGCGTAGGCCGCCGCCGCCTTTTCGGGGAGGACCCGGGAGAGCCAGTCCGGCGCCCCGTCCCCGGCGGCGAGGTACAGGTCCAGAAGAAAGTGGGCGGACCGGACAAGAGACTGGGGGCTCAGGGCGCCGCCCCCCGAATCGGCCAGAAACACGGCGCGGACATAGTCCTCCAGGGCCCCGGGGGAGTCCACCGAGGCGGCGGCGGAGCGGAGCATCTCCCGCAGGGCGGCGGGATCCCCCGCCGGGGAGGAGGCGTAATCCGCCGCGGCCTCCGACAGTGTCGCCGGCGCCCATTGGGAGGACGCGGGGTCCGACAGCGCGCGGCGGGAGAACTCCTCATGGGCGGAGGCCAGAAGCTCCTTCGGGGAGGCCGGCTCCAGCTCCACGGAGAGGGTCATTCTCTTCGGAAAGAAGAGGCTGCCCAGAAGCCGGCGGGGCACCGCCACCTCCAGTTCCCGGGGGGCGAAGTGGGGCTTCCGGATCAGGACCTTCCTGTTCCCCCGGGGAACGAAATACTCCCCCGGGGCGAAGCCCAGCCGCACCCCGTCGACGATGACCGAAGCTCCCTCGGGCCGGACCTGGAAACTGAGCCGCGCCCCGGGATTCCAGAGGCCGGGAAAAACCAGAAGGAAGAAGGCGGCGCAGAGGAGGAGCGCCCCATACAGAACGGGAACATAGGTTCGGGGAGGGACCCCGAAAACCGGCTTCAGGACGACCCTCTCCCGGACGGGAGACTCCGGAGAAGAAATGTTTTTTCGGACTCGAGTGTTTTTTTTCACCGCGTTTCGACTCCCCCGCATTATAGGAACCGAGGGTTCTATTGTCAACGAGAAGGGTATCGTGCTAAGGTTGCCCCACCATGGATCATCTTCGCGACCGGCTCGTGGCCGTCACGGAAAACATCCTCACCCGCCGCCGGGCCCGGAAGGAAGCCAGACGGGAGAAGCAGAAAAAGAAAAATGTGGTGGTGGACTGGCTGGAGGCCTTCGTCTGGGCCGCCCTGGTGGTGCTGGTCATCAACCAGTACCTGCTGCAGGCCTACCAGATCCCTTCGGGCTCCATGATGGACACCCTGCTCATCAACGACAGGATCTTCGTCAACAAGGTGGTATACGGACCCGAACTCCTTCCCGGACTCCTGAAGGTCCCGGGGCTGTTCTCCCCCAGACGGGGGGAGGTGGTGATTTTCGAAAATCCCTCCTACCTCTCCCGGGGCCCCCTCTTCGACATCGTGCAGCGGATTCTGTACATGATGACCCTGTCCATGGTGGACATCGACCGGGACGAGCTGGGGCGCCCCAAGGCGCATTTTCTCATCAAGCGGGCGGTGGGGATGGAGCGCGACCGGATCCGGCAGCGGGACGGGAACCTGGAAATCATGGCCCGGGGGGAGGGCCGCTGGATGAGCGAGACCGACTTCCAGACGTTCTCCGGCATCCGCTATCCGGTGAAGCGCATGATCCCCGAAAGCGAGTACCGGACGGTTCGGCTGGCGGGGATCGGCGTGGCCCACCAGGACATGCGCCTTCCTCTGCGGGAGGAATGGGTCCGGGCGGTGCAGAGCCTGCAGTCCGCAGAATACATGGACGGTTTCACCTTCGATGAGTGGCGGACCCGGACCCTCTACGGAATGAACCCCCAGGACCGGCGTTACGGCGCCCGATGGCGGGTGCACAACGACGGCATCGTCATCCCCCCGGGAAACATCCTTCCCCTGGGGGACAACCGGGACAATTCCCGGGACGGCCGTTATTTCGGTTCGGTGAAGACTTCGAAGATCCTGGGCAGGGCGATGATCCGGTACTGGCCCCCCGGGCGGATGGGCCCGGTGCATTAGGGGAGGTCGATGGTCATTTTCCGGCGTTCCCGCCGATACAAACCCTACCGGCCTTTCCGCCCCACACGGCGCAGGCTGAAGAAACTCCTCCTGCTCCTGGCGGCGGTCTTTATTCTGCATCAGCTTCTCGCCGGCTTCGTCCTGGTAACCCTGAAGGTGGAATCCTCCGCCATGCGGCCCCAGTACCTCCCCGGGCACCGCGTCGCCGCCGTTCCCCTCTGGTACGGCTTCCAGCTCCCTCTCTCCCGCCGCCGGGTGCGGATCTCCGGCCCCGGCCGGGGAGACCTGGTGGTGGTCCGGCCTCCCTACGCGGAGGAGGGATCCATCCCGGATCGGATACTGGGGCCGGTCTTCCGATTTTTCACCGGACAGAAACGGGGCTCCCCGCTGGACAGGCGGCAGGGCTGGGAGAACGATTTCGTCGTCAAGAGAATCATCGCCCTCCCGGGGGACTCGGTGCGGATCCGCTCCGGAGAGGCCTTCGTCCGCCCCCGGGGGACTCCGGACTTCGTTTCCGAGTTCTCCATCTCCCTGGCCCGCTATGACA